>CABSMX010000045.1 GCA_902478945.1 uncultured Collinsella sp. | reverse complement strand
TGGGCTCCTCGACCATCATCAGCGATGACGACTGGTACGACTACGTTAAGCTCATCGCGCGTTTTTTGGTCTGCGGCGGCTACAAGGGTATGTTGGTGCTCATCGACGAGCTCGTGAATCTGTATAAGATTCCCAACGCCATCACGCGCCAGTACAACTACGAGAAGATCCTGACCATGTACAACGACACGCTCCAGGGCAAGGCGCAGTACCTGGGCATGATCATGGGCGGCACACCAACCTCCATCGAAGACCGCCGCCGCGGCGTGTTCTCCTACGAGGCCCTGCGCAGCCGACTCGCTCAGGGTCGCTTTGCGCGAGATGATCTCAAAGACATGCTCGCGCCCATCATCCGCCTGCAGCCACTCACCTACGAGGAGCTGCTGGTGCTGATCGAAAAACTCATGCAAATTCACGCCGGCTACTTTGGCTGGACGCCCACGCTGACCGAGAACGACTTGGTGGACTTCCTCAAGATCGAGTTCGGTCGTGTGGGAGCCGACACGCATCTGACGCCGCGTGAAGTCATTCGCGACTTTATCGAGCTGCTCGACATCCTATGCCAGAACCCCGACGCCAACGTAGCCGAGCTGCTGCAAAGCGTCGGCGGCGACGCGCTGGCGCCGGCAGCCGCAACAGACGACACCGGCACCGCGGACGACGACCGCAACTTCGCCGAGTTCACCATCTAACCTGCCAAAAAGGGACAGGTTTATTTTGGTAGGTTTTATCTTGGCAAACGCCGATGTTGCAAGATATCGAGCCGTTGCCCGTTGCGTTAATCAGCCCGTTGATGAGAGGAGGCCCCGTGAACGCCTTTGACCGCTACGCCCCGTTTATCCAAGACTTCATCTACTCTCACGATTGGGAGAGCTTGCGCTCTATCCAGGTTGCGGCGGCAGATGCCATCTTTAACACGCAGGACAATGTGCTCCTGACGGCATCCACGGCATCTGGCAAAACCGAGGCGGCCTTCTTTCCCATCCTGACCGAGTTTTGGGAGAACCCGCCCGCGAGCGTTGGCGCCCTCTATATTGGCCCCCTCAAGGCACTCATCAACGACCAGTTCGTTCGCCTCAACGATCTGTGCGAAGAGGCCGATATCCCCGTCTGGCACTGGCACGGCGATGTCTCGCAGTCGCACAAGGCAAAGCTCATCAAAAAGCCAAGCGGCATCCTACAGATTACGCCCGAATCACTCGAGGCACTCCTGATCCACAAGCACATGGCAATTCCGCGTATGTTTTGCGACCTGCGCTATGTGGTCATCGACGAGGTCCACTCGCTCATGCGCGGTGACCGCGGCGGGCAGACGCTCTGCCTTATCGAGCGTCTTTCGCGCATGGCGGGCGTGCGGCCCCGACGCATCGGCCTTTCCGCTACCATCGGCGACCCCGAGCGCACGGGCGCTTTTCTCTCACAGGGAACGGGACGCGACTGCGTTATCCCCCGTTTTGAGGAGCCGCGCCGCGTGTGGCGTATCTCCATGGAGCACTTCTACAACTCGGGTCCCCAGGCTCAGCAGCGAGGATTCACGAGCACAGGTCCGCAGGAAGCTGAGGTGCTCGCATGCGAACGCATTGAGGCGGCACCAACCGCGACACTGCCCGTCAGCACCCAAGACATGCGCCATAGTGGGCAACTCACACAGGAGGAACGCCGCCAACGCCGTGATCAGGCACGGGGCAAGGCTGCCCCCAAGGACCGTCGCACTTCCTCAGCCCCCGAGGGCGATGTCAACATCCCGCAGGCAACCGAACAGGCACTACTCAACCCCACCGGCACCGCACCCGACAACGCCGACCCCGGCATGGGCTACATCTTTGAACATACCCGCGGCCGCAAGTGCCTGGTCTTTGCCAACTCGCGCGAGGAGGCAGAGGCCGTGTGCTCCATGTTGCGCAGCTACTGTGAAAGCCGGCACGAGCCCGACCGTTTCCTCATCCATCACGGCAATCTTTCGGCATCGTTGCGTGAGACGGCAGAAGAGCTTATGCGCGACGAGGAACAGGCACAGACGACCGTCACCACCTCTACGCTGGAACTCGGCATCGATATCGGCCGTCTGGAGCGTGCGTTTCAGATCGATGCGCCGTTTACCGTCAGCTCCTTTTTGCAGCGAATGGGCCGCACGGGGCGCCGCGATCTTCCGCCTGAGATGTGGTTTGTCATGCGCGAGGAAGAGCCCGAGCCGCGCACGATGATGCCCGAGACCATTCCGTGGAAGCTCCTGCAGGGCATCGCGCTTGTACAACTCTATCGAGAGGAAAAGTGGGTCGAGCCGCCCGAGCTCGATCGGCTCCCCTACAGCCTGCTCTATCACCAGACCATGTCGACGCTTGCCAGCACCGGAGAACTCACGCCGGCAGAGCTTGCCCAGCGCGTGCTCACGCTCAGCTATTTCCATCGCATCTCGGCCGATGACTATCGTGTACTGCTGCGTCACCTCATTAAGATCGACCATATCCAGGTCACCGAGGGCGGCGGGCTCATCGTGGGCCTCGCGGGCGAGCGTATCATCAACAACTTTAAGTTCTACGCTGTGTTCCAGGAAAACGAGGAGTTTACCGTTCGCAGTGAATCGGCCGAGCTGGGCACGATTGTCAACCCGCCACCACCTGGTGAGCGCATCGCCATCGCGGGCCATTGCTGGATCGTCGAGGAAGTGGACTGGAAGCGTCATACCGTCTTTGCCACGCAGGTCAAGGGCCGCGTGCCGGCCTACTTTGGCGATTGCCCTGGTGACATCAATACACATGTACTCGAGCGTATGCGCAGGGCGCTCAACGAGCACGCAGCATATCCGTACCTTATGGGTAACGCACGGGCTCGCTTGGCGCAGGCTCGTCATACCGCCGAGATTTCGGGTGCGGGAACTAAGCCGCTCATTAACCTGGGTGGTGACACCTGGGTACTCTTCCCCTGGCTGGGCAGCTACGCCTTTTTGGCACTCGAGCGCATGCTCAAGATTAAGTGTGCCGCGGAGCTGGGCCTTCGCGGACTCGACCCATCACGCCCGTACTTTATGCAGTTCAAGATGAAGGCCGACGAGGAGACATTCTTTGAGGTGCTCGCCGCCGAGGCCGAGAAGGACTTCGACCCCATCGAGCTCGTCTATCCTGGCGAGGTGCCTTACTTTGACCGCTACGACGAGTTTGTCCCCGAAGAGCTCGTGCGCAAGGGCTTTGCCGAAGGCGTGCTCGACATCGGGGGTATGAAGCAGCGCGTTCTCGACTGGCGCGACCACGCCTAAGACCAATCTTTTTGGCACGGGGTTTGTTAACCAGTCTTTTTGGAACGGGGCTATTTTAGCTACTTAATGTCGTCCAACGATTTCGATGGACCGCAAATAAGATCAATATCGTATGTAGTGGCCGTCAAAATAGCCCCTCCCCTGCAAAAACAAAAGGTAACTGGCAGAAGACCCCTTGTCTTTACGGGCAAAAAGGGGCAGAACGGTAAAGTACACTTGTCATGTAAGGTGCTTATTATTCAGGAATTAGATTTGCTAAGCAGGGCTGCAACCACCAATCGTTGTGATTTTAATGTTACAAGAAAAGTCTAAATTCCTTCATAGTGTCAAAACCCGCAGAGTAAATTGCCGACTGCAGCACCCAAAAACTAAGACCTATCGCATTCCGCGACCTGAATTTTCAACATATTGTGAATTGCATTAAGGGGAAGTTTCCCGCATCCACGTCTAGTGCAGACGTAGACGGGAAGCCGCAATTATAAGTCACTAGTCTGGGGCAGGATTAAACGGTTCACCCCTGGTAAGATATAGCAATCTTCGCCCGAGACCATTACTATTCCGCCAGCATCGATAAAACGCTGATATTCCTCGGCATTAAGGCCCACCGATTCAAAGCTAACGCGTACACCCGTAGCCATCAAGAAGGCTCGAAACTTCTGGCAGCTCGTCAATCGATACATCAATTCTTGAAGGCATGTATTCCACCAATTTTTAATGAAACAACGGCGGTAATCGCTATCGCGATTGCGCCAATAATACCGAGCGCCATCTGAATGGGATATAACCCCAACACATGTCCAAATACGGAGAAAAACAATGCGGAAAAGAGGGCCCTTACCAGAGACGCGGCGGAAAGGATCGTCGCACGGAGATCGTCCGCTATCCCGTCTTGGATTAAGTTTTCCGAAGTGATGTACACCACTTCTGGGAGGAAACAAAGCACCATGCTAAGGCCAAACAAACACAAAGGATTTGAAGCGAACCACGGAAGAATCAAGAAAAGGCCCGCCTCGATTAGCATCGAGCCGAGCATGGTATTTCTTTTCCCGAAACGCGATGAGAAGAAATCTGCTGCAATGTAGGCCGTCGCATTTACTGCATAGGATGCACCGAAAAAGATTCCTATTATGGAGACGGGAGCATGAAACGCGTCGAATACCAACTGATTCAAGTTGTAATAACTCCCGTAGAATCCGTCGAGCATGCTTGTGCCGATGAGGAGAAGCAATGTCGCAAATGCGGATTCTCCAACGCGCCAGGTTTCGCTCCTGAACATCTTGGCTGCGTCAAACCTCCCCTTTTCTGATCTTTCAGAACGGGTCGTTTCCGTCCTCTCAATGGGATACAGGAGGAAAAGCTGAAGGAGATAGAAAACGAAGACACATATGTAGAGGGCACTCCAAGACACTTGGGCAATGAAAGACCCGAGTACAATTGCTATTCCCGTAGCGATTGATTGCGCGGCGAGCAGCCGAGCGTTGATGGTGAGGAAGCGCTCTCCTTGACCGGCATTTCGAACAATTTCATATAAAAGTGCTTGTTCGGATCCCGATTGAAGGGAGTAGGCGAGCGCCTCAACAAGGGAAAGCACAACAAGAAAGGGACCTGAGAGCAACAGCATGCCGGCCGTATGGAAGAAAAGCAGCAGCACGCCCACTTGAATCGAAAACTTCTTTCCAAAGAAATCGCCTACCAGCCCTGTTGGTAGCTCGAGGACGACCGTTGCAATGTTGAACAGGGCTTGATAAAGCGTGATTTCCGTGACAGACATTCCTTTCTCCGCAAGGAAAAGTAGAAACACTCCCCGATTTAAAACAAATCCCGTGAGAACGAAAAAGGCGGAATAGACGTGCAGTTGCGTAGTGGCTTGCTTGTTCATTTGATACTTCCGATGACAATTTTGGCCTAGCGGGCGGCGGAATCAACCGAAGATGAGGCGCGTTGGCGCCGGGCGTCCAGATGCGTCATGCTGAAAATAGATGAAGCGTATGATTGACAAAACCATAGAGCCCGTCACAAATTGACTACTCCCAATGCTGGTCGTGGAGGGCGGCACCGAGAAAGTCGGCATCGAAAGGCACAGCTTCGGCAAAAGCGTAGTCGCCGTCGCTGGCGATGAGCAGGTAGTTCTCCTCGCCGCCGAACTCCGCATCACCGCATGGGACCACCCAGGCGTGGGAGAATACCTCGAGTGCCGTGGCAGCGCAGTCGCGCAGGAACGTCACTTCGCTCCCCTCGTTTGCACTCACGATATTGGCAACGTAGATACCCCCGAGGTTCAGGCTGCCTCGCACCAAACGCAACGCCTCAACCGTCGTCAGCTCGCGTACGGGCTCGGCACCGCCAAAGCAATCGCTCACGACCACGTCGTAGCGACGATGACCCACGCTTGTCACGCCCAGATACGAGCGAGCCTCGGCGGTAATCACCCGCAAGCGGTCGCCCACCGTGCGCTCCAGCTCATCCAGGTAGAACCAGCGGCGCGCCAGGCGCGTAATCTCTCCGTCATACTCGATGACGTCCATGCGCAAGCCCGCGTGCGACATCAGAGCGAACTTGGGATAGGCAAACCCACCGCCGCCCAGCATAAGCATACGGTCGATGCCGTGGCCATAAGCATCGCGCATCGCATCCTCGGCCTCAAACACGTCGTCAAACGCACGATAGTACGCAAAGACGGGCTCCGCCCAACGCTCGCCGACGTAGCTCGCACTTTGGTAGACGCCACCTTGTACCAACACGCGAATCTCATCGCCGCCCTCATCGTGCACGCGCTTCACACGCGCCAACCCATTGCGGGTTCGCGCAACCTGCAGACAGGCAGCGCGAACAGCGACGGCAGCCGCACCAAGCGCCGCAGCTCCCAGGGCAACGCCGGCAACGACGCCAGCAGAAACACTTGGCTTGTTCATCTAGAGCTCCTTTTGCAGATAGAGTCCGTGGTCATAAAAACCCAAATGGCGATAGTACTCGCGCGTACCGATCGCGCTGATCACGTTGATGTGCGTATAGCCCGCGTCCCGGGCAATCTCGCACGCACGCTCTACGAGCAGACGCCCCAACCCATGATGCTGCGCCGCCTGGCCTTGATACCCCACGCGCGCCGCCATGCCATAGACGTGCACCTCGCGAATCATCGCCTCCTCCGGCCTCGTCGGCAATTCGCCCGCATGCGCGGTGACAAAGGCGCGATCGGGCAGCGACAACCGCAAAAAGCCCGCGATCTTGCCCTGCGGCGTCACCCACTGCAAAAAGCACTCGTGCGTCACCGGCGTCTCGTACGCCACCTCCTCATCAAGAGATAGCTCATCCAAGTCGGCACCCGCCGTGCTGATCTCGCGATAGCGAATCTCGCGCACCGTCGCACCGTCACCCCGAGCGGCAAAGCGGTTTTCGACGAGCTGACGCAGGTTGGGTTTCTTGTTGCCCACCATAATGTCGTCGGAACTAAAGTCGCGGATCATGCGACTGATGCGGCAGAACGCCGGCGTCACCATGATGTCGTCGGCCAGCACATCGAGCAGCTCTTCCTCGGTATAGGGACGCCACTCGCCGCGCTCGTAGCAGCCCACCAGACGCGAGCCATCGATGAGCGCACACGGGTAAACCTTGACCTCGTCGGGCATAAAGGCCCCTTCGGTCATAAAGCGTTCGTAGTCGCGCTTGTCCCCCTCGGGCGTGGCACCCAGCAAGTTAAGCATAAAATGCGCGTGGATCTTAAAACCAAACAGGCGCGCAAGCGAAAACGCCCGCTCGATCTGCGCCACCGAAATGCGACGCTCGTTGATATCGAGCAAATGTTGGTCGAGACTCTGAATACCCATCTGAATCTTGGTGCAACCCAGGCGGCGGATGAGCGTGAGGGCCTGCGGCGTTACGGCATCGGGGCGCGTCTCGATAACGAGCCCCACCACGCGATGCTTCGCCGTCTCGTTGATGCGCTGCTGACGCTCAAGCTCCTCCATCGTTGCCGTCTGCCACTCGGCAGCCTCGCCCCATGGCGTACCAGGGCCGTACAGACGACGCACCGCGCGGTTATAGCCACCAACGACAGCATCCACACGCCCCTGCTCGTCGGCAACGCCGGCAGCAAGCTCAGCCTCGTCTGTCGCAATGCCGGCAGCCCGATAGCGCTCGCGGCGCTCTGTTACCACCGGCGGCAGGGCATCGGCGGGAGCGTCATCGAGCAGGCGCCCCGCCTCGGCACGACTGATGCCCGGACGCGCCAACATGGGGTTTGCCGCCACGCCGCGACGGCATCGTCATTGAGCGCACGGAAAAGCTCCGACATAAACCACGTTTGATACCCTTGCGGATAGTCGCTCCAGGTGCCACCGAGCACGATGAGCTCTATCTTGTCGGTCGCATGCCCCATCTGCGAAAGCGCGGTCAGACGAGCGCTCACTTGCAGATACGGGTCGAAGCAGTTTTGCTCCGCACGGGCGCACGCCGGCTCGGCATGCAGATAGCTTTTAGGCATGCGCAGATCGTTGGGGCAAAACAGGCAATCGCCCGAGCACGGCCAGGGCTTGGTGATGACGGTAATGGTCGCCACGCCCGAGGCCGTGCGACGAGGCTTCATACGCAGCACCTGCAGCAGTCGACGTTCCAGCTCGGCATCGACATTCCACCCAGTCCAACGAGCCGGCTCCTCACGTTTTACCCGCTGGTAGAACGGCAGCAGACGGCGCTTGGCCAAATCGCGTTTGTCGGCACCCTCACGGCGCGCCTCGGCATGTATCAGTTTGACGAGCGCCTTGTCGTCCACGGTCTCGCCGCGACGCAGGGCCTCGAGTATGTTCAAAATAATCTGTTCCATGCCCCCATTGTAAAGGCAAAGGCGCCGGAGCCGATCTCGGCTTCGGCGCCTTCATCAAACAGCGCGTCTATATCTTCGCCTAGGCTTTCGTCTGCCTCACTACTCCGAATCAAACGACATGTCGCCCGAACCGACCTCAAAACGATACGTGGCAGACTTGTCACCGTTATCGAATTCAAGATTCAAAATGGTCTCGCCGTCGTAGCCAAGCGGAAGGAAATCGCTCTCGAAGTCGCCGCTGCCCAAGGTGAGGCTCGCCTTAAAGCCCGTCGAGTTCGGAACCGTCATCTCCACATCGCCCGAGCCCACACTCACGTCCATCGACTTCGTGGGGGCCTGGTAAAGCTCGAACGTCACATCGCCCGAACCGACCTCAGCGCTGAGCGCATCAGTCACGCTGCCCGTAAACTCTACATCTCCCGCACCCAGGAAAAGATCGAAACCATCACAGATGACACCGGCAATCTGCAGATCACCCGAGCCCACGTGCGCGTTGACTCCCTTCAGATGTTCGGCAACACGGCGCGGCAGCTCGACCGTAACTGAGCGATCGATTGCCTTACCGTCATCACTTCCAAACTGGGAAACCTTGAGCGTCGAGTCCTCGACGGATGCGATGTTCTGCGTCGCGGCCTTGGAGGCATCCATACCATTGGCAACGCGTCCCCGCTCGATAACGCGAGCCTTGTTGCCATCAACAACCTTGACGTCCACCGTAGCCGCATCGATATCGAAATCGAGGTAGCGAAACTCATCAGCATCAAAGGTCGTACACGAAAGCTGCTGAGGCCGAGCGGAATAGTTACCGCCATCGTTCATAAAATCGTCGTCGTCAACCACATCGTCAAAATCAGACAAATGGCCAGATAGAATACCGGTCGTACGCACCATATCAGAATGAGCCAATAGCCGCGAAGTGCCAAAGACAAGCCCGATGATGAGCACAAACGCTCCGATGCCAACGCCCAAGCGTACCTTGGATTCATGCGAAAGCTTCATCATTCATCACCCTCTTTGGCAATCGGCTCAGCGGTAGTCGCGGTAGCCACGTCAGTATCAACCGCAGCGGAAGCATTCCGAACCCTAGCCACCACCGGCGCCGGACCAACCTGGATATCCCCACGTGCCCAATCGCCATCGAGCGCACGTGCCACCCAGTGATAGATGGGAATCGTAAAGAAGATCAGTGCGGCAAAGGGGCCGGCACCAAACAGGAACATCAGCAAAAAGAACAGCAGCCAGCACACGGCCCAATACGGGAACGACTGGAACGGGCCCTTCACCGGAGTCGAGCCAACCGCGGTGCCACTCGTCGCTTGCGCCGTAGCGGCATTGGCAGCCTGCGCACTCCAACTTGCCGCTTGCGCCGCCTTGGCGGCGGCGTCACTCGCCTGTGTTGCCGCCTCGGTAGCGCGTGCCGCCGCCTCATGGGTTCGGGCACGTTCCGCCGCCTCGGCCTCGCGCTGGCGGGCGCGGTCCTCGTTCTCAAACTCGATATCGTCCTCGATCTCGTCACTCGGATTGAGCAGCTCGTCCAGGCTCACGCCATAGAGTTTGGCGAGCGAGATCAGGTTCTCGGTATCGGGCGAGCTCTCCGCGCGTTCCCATTTACTGACCGCCTGGCGCGACAGCCCCAGCTTTCGCGCCAGCCCTTCTTGGCTAAAACCCTTGCTGCGACGAAGGTCGGCGAGCCGCTGCGCAGTTTCTACATTCATGGTTCCTCCTATGTGATGCCAGCCGTGCCGCCGGACCGTTTTTGTTCTTAAGGCGCCTTGCACAGTTAAAAATCTATCCGCCACCGCCAAAAGCATGCCACCTATTCTAGTGAGATTTTTGACAACCGGCGGTTGCGGGTGCATATGAGCTGCGGAAATGTGTCCAAACAAAGCAATGACCCGTAGCTTGGTTGTCCCCGTTGCGGCGTTAACGGTAGTATGGTCGTACTGTTTATTCCGCACCGCCAACGGAGGGAGTTCCGCGCCGTGAACCGCGATTTCGCTTCATCGCTCATCCAGCTCAACAACACGTTCTATCGCGAGCACTCCGCCTCCTTCTCCGATACGCGCCAGGCCCCGTGGCCCGGCTGGGTGCGCACCATGGATATCGCGCTCGGGCAGCTCGACGTCGCCACGATCGAGCATCCCGTCCGTGTCTTCGATCTCGCCTGCGGCAATATGCGATTCGAGAACTTTGCCGCCGGCGGCGCACTTGCCGCCAAGGGCGTCGACGGCGCAAACCCCTCGGCAGATGCCAGCTGTCCGTTTGAGTTCTATGGCGTCGACTCGTGCCAAGACCTGGCTATCGATGCACGCGGCCACGCCCTGCGCATTCCCAACCTGCACTTCCAGGAGCTCGATGTGCTCGACGCCCTTATGAAGCTCAACCCCGCCGAGACACCCGACGTGCTTTTCGACGCCCCGCTCGCCGACATCTCGGTCTGTTTTGGCTTTATGCACCACGTGCCGTCGTGCGAGTACCGTGTACGCGTGCTCGACGCCCTGGTGCGCCAGACGCGCCCAGGCGGCATCATCGCCATCAGCTTTTGGGAGTTTATGAACGACGAGCGCATGGCGCGCAAGGCCGTTCGAGCCGAAGCCCGCGCCGAGCTCACCCCGCCGTTTGAGGGTTACGATTCCGCGCAGTTTGAAGCCGGCGACCACCTCATTGGCTGGCAAAACGACCGCCACGCCTACCGCTATTGCCATCACTTTGACGATCAGCAGATCACCGACCTGGTGCGCGGCGTCCGTACGTTCTACAAGAGCGGCGAGGTCCCCGTGCGCGAGCTTGAGCGCTTCCATGCCGACGGTCGCAGCGGCGAGCTCAACCGCTATGTGATTCTCAAGCGCCTGTAGGCACTGACGACTCGCCGTCGAGCCGCGTCGCAATTTTCGGGCAAACCATGCCCACCCCTTTTTCAACCCATTGACGGAACGCGCAGCTATGCGTTCCATACTTATGACCAAGGAGCCTCATGGGAGCCGTCCACGTTCGCACGCCTAAGAACTTTGTGCTCGAAGAGCGCCTGGAGCGCTACGCCGATGCGATTGAGACGAATCCCGAGGCTTATGCCGGAGATTGGCGCGAGGCCTGTGCGCCCGCAGGCGGCAAGCCCTTCGAACACCTTCACCTGGATCTTGGCTGTGGCAAGGGAACGTACCTTGTAGAGCGCGCGGCCCACGAGCCAAACACGCTCTTTATCGGTATGGACCAGGAGCCCATCTGCATCGCCTATGCCGCGCAGAAAATCTGCGAGCAGGAGCTATCCAACGCACTCGTCCTGCCCCGAGGCGCCGCATCGCTGCCGCAGCTGTTTGCCGCAGGCGAGCTCGATGCCATCACCATTAACTTTCCCACGCCGCAGCCCAAGGCCAAGTACGCCAAAAAACGACTCGTCCATGTCGACCATCTGATGCTCTACCGCCCGCTCCTTGCAGCCGGCGCCACCGTCACGCTGCGCACCGACAGCAAGCCATTGCGCGATTACGCCCTGGGACAGTTTGCCGCGGCCGGCTACGACACACTTTGGGTAAGCGAGGACGTTCGCCGCGACCATCCCGAGCATCCCGAGACCGAATATGAATGCCGCACGCGCGAGATGGGTGCCGTCGTCTATGGCATTTGTGCCACACCCGGCGCGCAGCCCAGCGATGAACAGCTTACGACGGGCCTCATGCAGGAGCAAAGCCTTGCCTGCTACCTGCCCGAAAACCTCGATGAGCTCACCTATGTACCTCTGGGCATGGAAGAGGCCGTCGAGAACTTTAAAAACCGCGCCCGCAAGGGCAAGAAGCGCTTACCGCAAGAGTCCTAGGGGCTTCTTATGGTCGCGGCGTCGGCAAACAAGCGCAAATAGGCGCCAGCGAACGACCCTCAAGCCTAAGTCAGTAGACTTTTTTGCAATAGCCAAGCACAACCCGCATAGCGAAACATAAAACCGCAGGTAGAGCCCTTGTGCAAAAGCCATGTGCTCGAGATATCGCAAAAAGTCTACTCACTTAGCTAACGACTACACCAAACGGCCGGGCAGAACGCCCATTTCCTGCATTTTCTCGCGCGCTGGCACCCCGCGCCGCCGCTACGCCATAATAGTTGGCAGACAAACGCGAGAGAAAGCAACCACATGGCACAGACCACGACAGACACCACCGCCAGCACCGTCTCCGGCGCCGGGGCTGCCAGCTCATTCTCGGGCGGCACGGGAACCGAAGCCGAGTTTGGCTCGCTCGGTGCGCTCTCCCCCGCCTGGTGGGAGCCCGAGGATGGTAGCGAGCCCGAGCCATGGCTCACGCCCGATCAGGCCTTCGAACGCTTCTTTGAATGGACGAGCGATCGCGGTATTGAGCTGTGGGACCACCAGGAAGAGGCCCTCATGGACCTGGCTGCCGGCGATCACGTCATCTTAGGCACACCGACCGGATCGGGCAAGTCGCTTGTCGCGCTGGGCATGCTCTTTATGGGCATGGCGCAGGGCAAGCGCTGCTACTACACGGCTCCTATCAAGGCTCTGGTCAGCGAAAAGTTCTTCGATCTGGTACAGGTGCTCGGCCGCGATAACGTCGGCATGATCACCGGCGACACGCATATCAACACCAAGGCACCCGTCATCTGCTGCACGGCAGAGATCCTTGCCAACGACGCACTGCGCGAGGGCGAAGATGCCGACGTGGGCTGCGCGGCCATGGACGAGTTCCACTACTTTGCCGACCCCGACCGCGGCTGGGCCTGGCAGGTGCCGCTGCTCACCCTGCCCCATACGCAGTTTATGCTCATGAGTGCCACGCTCGGCGATGTCACTGCCATCGCCGCCTCACTCGAGGAGCACACCGGCGCTGCTTGCGACTTGGTCGTCGATGCCCCGCGTCCTGTTCCGCTGAGCTACGACTATGTGACGACCTCCCTCGAGGGCACGGTCGAGCTCGCCATGCGCCGCGGCGAGGCCCCGCTCTATATCGTGCACTTTAGCCAGGATGCCGCTCTTGCGACGGCACAGTCGCTCGCCAATTTTGGCATCGCCAGCAAGGAGCAGCGCGAGGCCATTAAGGAAGCTGCCAAGGGAACGAGCTTCTCGACGGCCTTTGGCAAGATTCTCAAGCGCCTGCTTGGATGCGGCGTCGGCGTGCACCATGCTGGCATGTTGCCGCGCTATCGCCTGCTGGTCGAGCGCTTGGCGCAGCAGGGCCTACTGCCCGTCATTTGCGGCACCGACACGCTCGGCGTTGGCATCAACGTGCCCATCCATACCGTGGTGCTCACCGCGCTCACCAAGTTCGATGGCTACAAGATGCGTCGCCTGCGCGCCCGTGAGTTCCATCAGATTGCCGGTCGCGCCGGGCGCTCGGGCTTCGATACCGAGGGTATGGTCATCGCCGAGGCCCCGGAGCACGAGATCGAGAACGCCAAGCTCATGGCCAAGGCGGGCGACGACCCCAAGAAGCTCCGCAAGATTAAAAAGAAGAAGGCCCCCGAGGGCTTTGTCACCTGGAACAAGCAGACCTTTGAGCGCCTGATCGAGACGCAGCCCGAAACGCTCAAGCCGCGCCTGCGCATCACGCACTCCATGGTAATTAGCGTGGTCGAGCAGGGCGGCGACGCCCGTGCCCGCGTACACGACCTCATCGAGACAAGCCTGCAGACCCCCGAGGAAAAGGCCAAGCTCGAGGTTCGCGCCGACGAGATCTTCGCCACGCTCATCGATTCCGGCGTCGTCGTTCGCACCGAGGTGCCGCCCGCACCCGACGCCCCGACTGGCGCCGCACCAGGCATCGACTATGCACTGACGGTCGATCTGCCCGAGGACTTTGCGCTCGACCAGCCACTCTCGCCGTTTTTGCTTGCCGCGCTGGAGCTGCTCGACCCCGAGAGCGAGACCTATACCATGGATCTGATCTCGATGGTCGAGGCAACGCTCGAGGATCCCAAGCAGGTGCTGCGTGCACAGGAGCGCGCCGCGCGCGACCGCGCGATGGCCGAAATGAAGGCTGACGGCGTCGAATATGAGGAACGCCTGGAGCGCATCCAGGACGTCACCTACGAAAAGCCGCTCGAGGACTTGCTCGATGCCGCCTTCGACAAGTACTGCCAGGAAGTACCTTGGGCCAACGACTACCAGCTCTCGCCCAAGAGCGTCCTGCGCGACATGTTGGAGAGCGCGAGCGACTTTAAGGGCTATATCCAAAAGCTCGGCATCGCCCGCTCCGAGGGCATTCTGCTGCGCTACCTGGCCGAGGCCTACCGTTCCCTCGATCGCACCGTTCCCATTGAGAAGCGCGATGAGCGCTTGCGTGACATCATTTCGTGGCTCGGCTTTGTGGTGCGCTCGGTCGACTCGAGCCTGGTGGACGAGTGGGAGAACGCCGGCAACCCCGCTGCACTCGACGCCGCACCGCCGCAGGGCATCGACGAGGTCGTTGCGGACCGTCGCGGCTGCACGCTGTTGGTGCGCAACGCGCTCTTCCGCCGCGTAACCCTTGCAGCCCGCGGACACGTGCGCGATTTGGGCGAGCTCGACGAGGACTGGGGCATGAGCGAGGTCCGCTGGCAAAAAGCGCTCGATGCCTACCATGAGCAGCACGAGGAAATCCTCACCGACGGAGACGCCCGCAGCGCCGCGATGTTTTCCATCGATGAATCCGACGAGAAGACCGATCACGTGTGGCACGTGCACCAGATCTTTGCCGACGAGGATGGCGACCACGACTTTGGCATCATGGGCGATGTCGATCTGGACGCCACGCAAGACGGCGGCGAGGTCATCTTCAAAAACTACCGCGTCGGCTTTATCGAGGACCTGCTCGAGGACTAGCCGCACATACTGGAACAAAACGAAGCGGGGCCGCTGGTAACATCGCCAGCGGCCCCGCTTTTGCACTATACGCTATGCCTTACTCGGCATCCTCGACCTCATACGAATCCGCCTCGGCGGGCTCATCGTTTGTCTCTGGCGCAGCCCCGCGCGCCTCGTCAAACGCCGCCTTCATGGTCTTGTTGCCCCACGTGAGCTTGCGAATGGTAAGATCGTCGGCCTTCTTGTTGGCTAGGCGCAGGTTGTTCTCGGAAGACAGCAACGCCTCCTTGGTTTTCTGCAGATGGCTAATCGTCTTGTCAATCTCATCGATTGCCGTTTGGAACTTGCGGCTCGCGATCTCGTAGTTGCGACCGAAATCATTCTTGAACTTTTCCATCTTGGCTTCGAAGTTCGTGACGTCGATATTCTGCTGCTTGTACTCCGCCAGCTCCTGCTTATAGCGCAGCGAGCCCATAGCGGCGTTGCGCAGCAGCGTGATCATGGGAATGAAGAACTGCGGGCGGATCACGTACATCTTCTCATAGCGGTAGCTCACGTCGACGATACCCGCGTTATAGAGCTCGCTCTCGGGCTCCAGCAGGGTGCAGAGCACCGCATACTCGCAGCCTTTCTGGCGACGATCGTGATCGAGTTTCTTAAAGAAGTCCTCGTTTTTGTGCTTGGTCGCGGTCTCGTCGTTCTCGTTTTTCATCTCGAACATAATCGAAATGACCTCGTTGCCGCTCGCGTCGCGCTCGCGGAAGATAAAGTCGCCCTTGGTGCCCTCGGACGCATCGTTATCTTTCTCGAAGTACGCGTTGGGAAACGCCGTCATGCGCAGGCGATTGAACTCGGTCTCGCAGTGCTGCTCGAGCGACTCGCCCACCATCTTGGTGGACAGGCGTACCTTCATGTCCTTAAGACGCTCAATCTCTTCGTCCTTGTAGCGAATCAACTCGTCACTCACGCGCTTGGCCTGCGCAAGCTCAAGCTCGTGGGCTGCCTTGGCCTGTTCCTCACGCGAATCGCGCACAGCCAGCTCGCTCGTCAGCTTGGCACGCGCCTCGTCGCGCTCACGCTCCGCCGCGGCGACCGCCTCTGACAGGTTCATTTTTGCCATCAGTTCTTGTTCGCGCAGCTGGGCACGCAGCCCCTCGGCCTCTTGCTCGGACTGTGCCTTAGCGGCAGAAAACTTCTCCTGCACCTGTCTCTTATACACATCTCCGAGCCCACGAGACTACGCTGCATCT
>CABSMX010000044.1 GCA_902478945.1 uncultured Collinsella sp. | reverse complement strand
AGGAAAGCACTTAATGTGCTTTCCGTCTTGCGCAGGACTGTAGAGCAGCAAACTTAACCCGCGCCAGCCGGCCCCGGAGACCCTCCCGGAGGGACCGAAAAACTTTTTCAAAAAAAGTTGTTGCGCGGCGGACAGACTTCTGTGTATACTAATCCCCGCAGCGCACGCGAGCGGAAACAAACGCGAACGACTGCCTGGGGAGTTAGCTCAGTTTGGTTAGAGCGCCGGCCTGTCACGTCGGAGGTCGCGGGTTCGAGCCCCGTACTTCCCGCCAACGCAATTAAAGCCACGTCTTCGGACGTGGCTTTTTGCGTTTAATAGGCCATCGATCTTGCGCGCCCCTTTATCAAAATCACCGCATTTGCAACGAGCGAGCCAGCCTCTACTGATATATGCGTTCAAACAGGGGGTTTGTTGCGCAACATCTGTTCAATGAAGCAGGGGGTTAGGCTATACTAAATTTCACTGTAGGCCGTACCTGATTCAGCCAGTCTTCAAGTGCGGCATTCAGTGGACACCCAATTTATAATTTGGTTGTTCAGGCGGTCATTTGGCGTCTCGACACAAGCTCGGCCCCGGAGCTCGTTCGAGCTGTTCGTATTCCTTGAAAGGGGAAACATGGACATATCGAGGAAGACTGATTATGCCCTTCGCATGCTTGCGATGCTTGCCGAGGAGCCGGAGCGGTTGCTTTCTGTTCGCACTGCTGCCGAAGAGGTCAATGTTCCGTATTCGTTTGCCCGTTCGATCCAACACGGTTTGGTTCAGGCTGGCATTGTGGAGAGCCTGCGTGGTGTTCATGGCGGCATGCGCCTTAAGGTGAGTCCCGACGATGTCACGATCCGTCAGGTTGTAGAGGCCGTTCAGGGTCCCATGGTTATGAACGACTGCACCGCGCCCGATGGTGACTGTGCGCGCATGGGCACGTGCTGCTATCATCCCCTGTGGGCCGGAGCCCAGGCGCTGATGCGCGACTATCTCGATTCCGTTTCGCTCGGCGATATCGTCGCCCATCGCCAGTTCCCGGCTGTCGATCCCAAGTTCGCCGATCGCGATGCGTTTCCCGAGTACGCCGCCTGCGCGTACGCTTGCCGGGAGGAATAGCGCCGCATAAGGAGCATTACCATGATTCAGGACCCCTTTCGTTCGATGATTCGTTCGGAAGGGGTTCTGCGTTATCGCGACCTTCCGTGGCGCCGAACGCGCGACCCGTATATCATCTGGCTCTCCGAGGTCATGCTGCAGCAGACACAGGTGCCGCGCGTGGAGACGCACATGCCGGCGTGGCTCGATCGCTTTCCGACTGTCCAGGCACTTGCTCAGGCCGCCCCTTCCGACGTCTTGGATGCGTGGCAGGGGATGGGCTACAATCGCCGCGCCCTGGCGCTTCACAGGGCTGCACAGTGCGTTGTGGAGGACTGGGACGGGGAGTTTCCGCGCGAGACGCACGACCTGGTCGCGCTGCCCGGCATTGGCCCGGCAACGGCGCAGGGCATCCGTTCGTTTGCATTCGATCTTCCGGGCGTGTATCTGGAGACCAACGTGCGCACGGTCTTTTTGCATCATTTCTTTCCCGATGTGCCGGCCGTTCCCGATCGCGAACTGGTGCCGCTGATCCAAGCCGCCTGTCCGGCGGCCCCTGGTGCGGTGGCGGATGAGATTGCGCCCTTTGCCGCGCCTCAAGACGATGCCGATACGCCGCGCGCGTGGTATTACGCGTTGCTGGATTACGGCGCGTATCTTAAAAAGACGCTGCCCAATCCGTCTAGGCGGTCGGCGGGCTATAGTCGTCAGTCCAAGTTTGAGGGCTCGCGTCGCCAAAAGCGCGCCCACATTGTGCGCATGCTGCTGGCAGCGCGCGATGGACAGCCGGCGGGCATCACACTCGCCGAGGCCGTGGCGGGTGTCAACGAAATGGAGGCGGCAGCAGGCCGCGAGCCGGTTGATCACGATCTTGTCGCAGGCATTTTGGCCGATCTGGAGCGCGAGGGCTTTTGCCGCTCCGAGGGCGATCGTTGGCTGAGTGTATAGCTCGCTCAAATCTGAAGAACAGGATTGTAAGGTTTAGATTCTCGGCATGAGGGCATCCTAAAGACAAGGCCGCTCAAAGCCTATGGGCGGCACGTGTTGAAGGGAAGTACACCTATGGATTTTGAGAACTCTCAGACCAAGAAGAACCTCGAGACCGCTTTTGCCGGTGAGTCCCAGGCACACACCAAGTATCGCTACTATGCATCCAAGGCCAAAAAGGACGGCTACGTTCAGATCTCGAATATCTTTGCCGAGACGGCGGGCAACGAGTCCGAGCATGCCAAGCTGTGGTTTAAGTATCTGCACGACGGCGCCGTTCCGGGCACTCTGGACAACCTGCGCGACGCCGCCGCGGGCGAGAACTACGAGTGGACCACGATGTATGACGAGTTTGCCAAGACCGCCGAGGAGGAGGGCTTTGCCGAGATTGCCGCAAAGTTCCGTGGTGTCGGCGCCGTGGAGAAGGCTCACGAGGAGCGCTACAACAAGCTCGTCGAGCGCATTGAATCGGGCGAGGTGTTTGAGCGCGAGGGCGTAAAGGTGTGGAAGTGCCTGAACTGCGGGCACCTGCATGTTGGTGCCGAGGCGCCCGAGGTATGCCCGGTGTGCAACCACCCGAAGGCGTACTTTGAGGAGCAGGTGGTGAACTACTAGCGCCGATACGAACGTGGACTGCGGAGCGCAGGGCGGGGAAATACCTTTCCCTCTCGCTCACGGCTCCGCAGGGTCGCGCGAGGCAAAGGTATTTCCCCGCCCTGCGCTCCGGCGTTGGGTTGTCGCGTGCTCGTTACTGAAAAGCTGATAAGAAGTTTGTGTGCCGCCCCTTTTGGGGCGGCACGTTTTTGTGTGGGGTCCCTGTCTTCACAATTTCCGTCAAGCTTTTGGTTAGGTTTTGGTCGGTTGGCACAAGGGTGGAAGGGCAAAAGATTGCTGGCGAAAAAAGCTCAAAGAAAGTGCTGGTAGGGGGGTTGTTGAGCTTTTCGACAGCTTTTGTCAACAAGAAACTTTGCAGCTATTGCTACGGATTGCGTTGCCGTGGCCTTGGCGGTGCGGGATGCTGGGCGCAAGCGTCGAATGCTCCGATTGAGGAGGCCAACATGGATCTGTTTCTTGATACCCCGCGGCAACAAGCCGAGCGCATGTTGCGCCAGCAGCAACGGCTTATGGAGATGCAAATGCAAGGGGCGGCCGTCCAGCCTCCTGTGCAAAACGCCGCGCCCGCGGTATCGTCTGCGGATGAGGTGGACCCAGGAGCCTATTCCGTACAGCAAGATTCATATGCGCAGGAGCTTGCGTTCGACAAGCGTCGTGCGCGTCGCCGTCGCTGGGCCCAGCGCCTGCGTACGCTGGCGATGATCGTGCTGATTCCGTTGGGGCTCGCGGCAATCTTCTTGGCCTCATATGCCCTCACGTGCATTCTCAACGGCGCCTCGCCCAGCGAGGTGCTTGAGCACTTGGCAGCTCTCGGCCAGCGCCTAAGCGATGTCGTAACAATCATCCGCGCCGGCTGGGAGAGTTAGCGTTTTAGTACCTGTGGCCCAAAATCCATTTGTCCGATTGCCATGTGACGCCCGGTGCGTGTGGCGGGGTAAGATTGATCGCGGTTTTGATTGATGGTCGATTGGGTTTGTTGGGCGGAGTCTATGTCTGCTATTGATATTGCGCTTGTTGTGATCGCCTTGGTGGCGGTGGGGGTTGCTGTGGCTTGTGCCCTGCAGCTTAAGGGCCTTCGTGCCGAGCTGCAGGAGCGCGGCGATAGCGGGGCAGAGATGCTGGCTGCGCTCGAGCAGGCCAACAACGCGCTCGACACCCTCAACGTCGCGTTGGCAGAAACCCGCCGCACGGCAAATGCCATCGCGCAGCAGCAGGCGACCGATGCGGCCGTAGAGCAGCAGCGTTACCTGACCATCGCGCGTGAGTTCTCGCAGGCTGGCGACCGTATGGATGACCTGCGCCGCGAGACGGCCCAACAGCTCGGCGCCAACCGCGAGGGCATCGAACACCGCCTGGACAAAGTGCGCGAGACGGTCGATGCCCAGCTGGGCGCCATCCGCAAGGACAACAACGTGCAGCTCGATCAGATGCGCGCGACGGTGGACGAGAAACTCTCCCGTACGCTCAACGACCGCCTGTCTGCATCGTTTAAGCAGGTGAGCGACCAGCTCGAGGCTGTGTACAAGGGTTTGGGCGATATGCAGTCCATTGCCACCGGCGTGGGCGACCTCAAGCGCGTGCTGGGCAACGTCAAGGCGCGTGGCATTTTGGGCGAGGTGCAGTTGGGTGCAATCCTGGCGGACATCCTTACGCCCGACCAGTATCTGGAAAACATCGCCACCAAGCCTGGCGCCTCGGAGCGCGTTGAGTTTGCCGTCAAGCTGCCGGTAGACGAGGGCGATCCCGTGCTGCTGCCGATTGACTCCAAATTCCCGGGCGACGCGTACGAGCATCTGATCGACGCGCAAGAGTCGGGTGATGCCGAGGCGGTGGCCACCGCGCGTAAGACGCTCGACGCCATGGTGAAGCGCGAGGCCAAGGACATCTGCGAAAAGTACCTGAGCGTGCCCGCGACCACCAATTTTGGCATCATGTTCGTTCCGTTTGAGGGGCTGTACGCCGAGGTCGTCAGCCGCCCCGGGCTTATCGAAACCCTGGGCCGCGACTATCACGTCAACGTTGCCGGCCCTAGCACCATGGCGGCCATCCTCAACAGTCTGCAGATGAGCTACCAGACGTTTAGACTGCAAAAACGCACCGATGACGTGCTGCGTGTGCTCTCTGCTGTCAAAGCCGAGCTGCCGCGCTATCAGGCGGCGCTGCGCCGCGCCCAGCAGCAGATCGAGACCGCGGGTAAAACGGTCGAGGGCATCATCACCACGCGCACCAACGTTATGGAGCGCAAGCTCAAGGACATCGACGCCCTGGAAGATGCCAAGGAGGCTGACGAGATCTTGGGGCTCACGTCCGCGGAGCTGCTCGCAGACCAAAAAGACGAGGACTAGCTGCATCTGACGGCGGGGCGCCCGCGCAAGCACGGCGCGGGCGCTTTTCGCATCGTGCTTGCCTGAAGTGCGCTTCAATGTGCAACAATGGCGTTTTGCCCTATCAGACGCGAAAGGAAGACCATGTCTCAGAGAAGCACCAGTCCGCTCAAACGCTCCACCGTGCGCCGCACGCTGCAGCGTTTTTGGGACGTCACGCGCACACAGCCGTTGATCGTCTTTCTCTCGGTATTCTCGTCGGCGGGCTATATCTTTTTGCTTACGTTTGCCAACACCTACGTGATGGCCCTTATCGTCGACCGCGTCCAGGCCGGCCCCGTGGCGGGCGACCAGGTGTTTGAGGTCTTTGGCCCTTACATTCTGGCGCTCGTGCTCGTTAACCTGGTAGGCCAAATCCTCTCCAAGCTGCAGGACTACACCGTCTACAAGCTCGAGATTGCGGGCAACTATCACTTGGCGCGCCTGTGCTTTGACACGCTCTCCAATCAATCCATGACATTCCATACCAGCCGTTTTGGCGGATCGCTTGTGAGCCAGACGAGCCGTTTTATGAGCGGCTATACGGGGCTGGTGGACGTGACGGTGTATTCGCTCATTCCCACTATCACCTCGGTTGTCTGCACGGTGGCGGCGCTCGCTCCGGTGGTGCCGACGTTTACCGTGATCCTGGTGGGCATCATGGTCGTCTACATTGCGTTTGTCTGGCTTATGTACAAGCGCATCATGCCGCTTTCGGCCGCGACGTCCGCCGCGCAGAACAAGCTGTCGGGCGTGCTGTCCGACGCGGTCACGAATATCCTGGCCGTCAAGACCTGTGGGCGCGAGGACTTTGAGCGCGACCTGTTCGATGCCGCCGACTGCGCCGCGCGCGACGCCGAAACGGTTTCGATGCACGCCATGATGCAGCGCAACTTTACGACCTCGGGCCTTATCGTCATCACCATGGCCGTGGTGAGTGTGTTCGTCGCGGGTGGCAACGCGTGGTTTGGCATTTCGGCCGGCGCGCTCGTCATGATCTTTACCTATACGTACAACCTCACCATGCGTCTGAACTACGTAAGCTCCATGATGCAGCGCATCAACCGCGCGCTGGGCGATGCGGCCGAGATGACGCGCGTGCTGGACGAGCCGCGTCTGGTGGCAGACGACGAGAACGCTCCCGAGCTTAAAGTGACCGAAGGTGCGATTGATTTTGAGCACCTGAGCTTTGCATACCGTGACGCCGCGGCGGGCGAGAACGTGTTCGACGACCTGACGCTCCATGTGGCGGCGGGCCAGAGCGTGGGCCTGGTGGGCAAATCGGGCTCGGGCAAGACGACGCTCACCAAACTGTTGCTGCGCCTGGACGACGTACAGGGCGGCCGCGTGCTCGTGGACGGCCAAGACGTCTCGCGCTGCACGCAGCAGAGCCTGCGCCGCCAGGTTGCCTACGTACCGCAGGAGGCGCTGCTGTTCCATCGTTCCATTCGCGAGAATATCGCCTACGGCCGCCCCGACGCCACCGACGAGCAGATCCGCGAGGCCGCGCGTCTGGCAAATGCCCTGGAGTTTATCGACCGCCTGCCCCGTGGCTTTGACACCATGGTGGGCGAGCGCGGCGTTAAGCTTTCGGGCGGCCAACGCCAGCGCGTGGCCATCGCCCGTGCCATCCTGACCGACGCGCCGATTCTGGTGCTCGACGAGGCGACCTCGGCCCTCGACAGCGAGTCCGAGGCGTTGGTGCAGGAGGCACTCGAGAATCTGATGCGCGGCCGCACCTCCATTGTGGTGGCGCATCGCCTGTCCACCGTGGCGGCGCTCGACCGCATCGTGGTGCTGTCGGACGGCGAGATTGTCGAGGACGGTACGCATGCGCAGCTTGTCGAGGCGGGCGGCGAGTACGCAAGCCTGTGGGGCCGCCAGACCGGCGCATTTTTGGAGGCGTAAAGACCCCATACGTGGGACAATCGTGCCCATAGGTTTGTTATGCCGCTGAGCCGAGGAGTCGTTATGCCACGCGAGACCAATGCCGCCAAACGCAAGCGCGCCGTTGAGGTGTGCGAGCGCCTCAACCGTCGCTATGGCCCGGTTGAGTGTTTTTTGGATCACGAGAATCCCTTTAGGCTGCTCATCGCGGTACTGCTCTCGGCGCAGACGACCGACGCGCAGGTCAACAAAGTGACGCCGAAGCTGTTTTCCCAGTGGCCCACGCCCGAGGCCATGGCGGGGGCGAGCGTGGCCGATGTGGCCGATACCATTAAGTCGCTCGGCTTTTATAAGAGCAAGGCCAAGCACGCCGTGGAGGCCGCGCAGATGATCGTTGCCGATTACGGTGGCGAGGTGCCGGCCGACATGAAGGAGCTCGTCAAGCTGCCGGGTGTTGGCCGCAAAACGGCGAACATCGTGCTCAACGTGGGGTTTGGCATTGTCGAGGGCATCGCGGTCGATACGCACGTCAACCGCATCGCGCACCGCCTGATGCTGAGCCCCAAGACGCATGCCAAGGAGCCGCTCAAGACCGAGCAAGATCTGCTCAAGATTTTGCCGCACGAGTATTGGGAGTCGGTCAACCACCAGTGGATCACCTTTGGCCGCGAGATCTGCGACGCCCGCAAACCTAAGTGCGACGAGTGCCCGCTGGCAGACCTTTGCCCCAGCGTGCGCGTTTTGGGGTAGCTGTTCGGCGCGCGCTGGCGTGCCCACCTCATGCGTTACCATGACAGGCAACGAAATCCGCCGCATACCCGCCGAGCTTGCCTCGGCGGGCTTTTGGCGTTGCAATGCCGGAGGAACAGCATGCTCATTCACCGTATAGCCGCGCAGCTCTACACTGCCGAGGCACTGCAGACCGTCGAGGCCGGGCTCGATGCCGGCGAGGATGTGACGCTGGCTGTGTCGCAGTCGGGACGCACGCTTATGGCGGCCGCCCAGTTTGCGCGCCGTCCGCGCCCGACGGTCTACATTGTGAGTGGCGAGGATGCGGCCGATCGCGCCGCGCGCAGCCTTGCCGCCTACGTGGGCCTAGCGCACGTGTGCCGTTTTCCCGAGCGCAAGGACTATCCGTGGCGCGAGCAGGCGCCCGACGATGCCGTGGTGGCGCAGCGCTGCGAGGCTCTGGGGCGCATCGTGCGCGGGGACAACTGCATCATGGTTGCCTCGGCCCGTGCGCTGCTGCGCTGCGTGCCGCCGGTCGAGAGTCGCTATTGGGAGTCCACCACTTTTGCGGTGGGTGAGGAGATTCCTTTTGACGAGGTGCCGCAGCGCCTGGTGGGCATGGGCTACACCAATGCCGGCGCCGCCGACGCGCCCGGTCTGTTCCGCGTGCACGGCGACACCGTCGAGGTGTTCCCCGCGCAGGAGAAGGCGCCCGTGCGCATCGAGTTCTTTGGCGACGAAATTGACCGCATCCGCCGCATGGTGAGCTCCACGGGCCAAACCATCGGCAACGAGGACAGTATCGAGATCTTCCCCTGCCGTGAGCTGGCGCTTACCGACGATGCCGTTCACAACATGCATGTGGCGCTCTACCGCGCCAGCCAGGACGACAGCAAGCTGGCGGCGCTGCTCGAGATGGTGGATGCGCGTATTGTCACGCCCGAGCTCGACCGCTTTTTGCCGGTGATGTATGGCCAGACCGTAAGCCCGCTGGCGCACGTGAGCGGCAAGGCGCTCGTGGTTCTGTCCGAGCCGCGCTCGCTGTTCGACGATTGCCTGCGCGCCTATGAGGATATCGAGGCGCGTGCCGGCGAGGCGGGGATTGACCGACTGGACGGTCTGTACGTGCGCGCTCAACAGCTCGATTTTGGTGCTCAGCAGCGCTTGAACTACGTAAGCCTCATCCGTGCCGGCGGTGCGGTGACGGCCGAGCTCAAGATTGAGCAGCCGGCCATTGCGGGCTCGGACAATCGCTTTATGACGCGCATTCAGGAAGTCGTGGGCAAGCGCTACGCCTGCGTGTTTGCCATTCCCGACCGCGGTGCGCGCGAGTCGATGGAGCTCACCTTTGGCGATGAGGGCATTACCTTTGAGGAATCGCTGACCGCGGCGCCCGAAAATGCAGGCGTCATTGGCGACCACGTGCGCGTGGCAGCGGCAGATTCTGCCGATCGTGCTGCCCGCCAGGAGGCCCATGCTTCCATTCGCGAGCGTAAGGTCGACGCGCTCAACGCCCGCTCGCTCGAGGCGGGCGCGGCCCAGGCTGCCGCCGGTGCCGCCGTGCCCACTATCTCGCGCGGACGTGTGACCTTTGTCGATGCCGCCTTGCCGCAGGGCGTGGTGGTGCCCGATGCCAACCTGGCCGTGTTCTCTATCGCCGACCTCAACGCCCGCATGGACGCCAACCGCGCGCGCAGCCGTCGCAAGGTGGACATTACGCAGATTACGTTTCCGTTTAAGCCGGGCGACTATGTGGTGCACGCCACTCACGGCATCGCGCTCTTTAGCGAGATCGCGCGCCAGGAAGTGGGCGGCAAGGAGCGCGACTACTTTTTGCTGGAATATGCCGATGGCGACAAACTTTACGTGCCGCTCGAGCAGGTCGACCGCATCACGCGCTATGTTGGCCCCGACGGCGACAAGCCGCGCCTGACCAGGCTCAACACTGCCGACTGGACGCGTGCCACCAATAAGGCGCGCAAGAATGCCAAAAAGCTGGCGTTTGACCTGGTCGACCTGTATACGCGCCGCTCGTCGATTACCGGTATCGCCTGCCCGCCCGACACGCCCGAGCAGATCGAGATGGAGGAGAGTTTCCCTTACGACGAGACACGCGACCAGCTGGAGGCCATCGCCGACATTAAGGCCGACATGGAGGCGCCCAAGCCCATGGACCGCCTACTGTGCGGCGACGTGGGTTTCGGCAAGACCGAGGTCGCCCTGCGCGCGGCCTTTAAGTGCGTGGACTCCGGCCGCCAGGTCATGGTGCTCTGTCCCACGACCATTCTGGCCCAACAGCACTACGAGACCTTCTTTGAGCGCTTTGCCCCGTTTGGCCTGGAGGTCGAGGTGCTCAGCCGCTTCCGCACGCCGGCGCAGCAAAAGCGCGCGCTCAAGGCGTTTGCCGAGGGCACGATCGACGTGCTCATCGGCACGCACCGCCTGCTTTCGGCCGATGTGAACCCCAAGAACCTGGGCCTGGTGATCATCGACGAGGAACAGCGCTTTGGCGTGCAGCACAAGGAGCAGCTCAAGAACCTGCGCGAGCAGATTGACGTGCTCACGCTTTCGGCAACGCCGATTCCGCGAACCATGCAAATGGCCACGAGCGGTGTGCGCGACATGAGCCTGATCACGACGCCGCCGACCGGGCGTCGTCCCGTGATCGTGCACGTGGGGGAGTACGACCCCGATGTGGTGAGCGCAGCGATTCGCCTGGAGGTGGGTCGCGGCGGCCAGGTGTACTACGTGTCCAACCGCGTCAAGACCATCGACGACGCCGTGGCACGCGTGCACGAGGCCGCGCCCGAGGCACGCGTGGGCGTGGCGCACGGCAAGATGAGCTCGCGCGAGGTCGAGGACGTGATGATCGAGTTCGCGACCAAAAAGATCGACGTGCTCATCGCCACGACCATCGTGGAGAGCGGCATCGATAACGCGACCGCCAACACGCTGATCATCGAGGACTCGCAGCGCCTTGGCCTTGCGCAGCTCTACCAGCTCAAGGGCCGTGTGGGCCGCTCTGCCACGCAGGCCTACGCGTACTTTATGTTCCCGGGCGAGCTGCCGCTCACCGAGGAGGCAACGGCGCGCCTAACCGCACTTTCCGAGTTCCAGGACCTGGGCAGCGGCATGCGCATCGCCATGCGCGACCTGGAGATTCGCGGCGCCGGCTCGCTTATGGGCGCCGAGCAGCACGGCAACCTGTCGAGCGTGGGCTTTGACCTGTTTACGCAGATGCTGGGCCAGGCCGTGGCCGAGGCGCGCGGCGATGACGATGCCGGCGTGGAGGCGGCGAGCGTGGGTATTAACCTGCCGGCCGATTACTTCTTGTCCGAGGAGTACCTGCCGGCGGTGGATCAGCGCGTGCTCGTGTACCGCAAGCTCGCAGCGGCCGAGGACCTGGAGAGCATCGATGAGGTGCAGGAAGAGACCGAGGTCGCGCATGGCGAACTGCCGTTGGCAGGACTCAACCTGTTCAATCGCGCACGAATCCGCATTCGCGGCGAGCGCCTGGGGCTCGAGAGCGTCACGCTCAGCGGCGGTCGCATCACGTTTTTGGGAGTCGACGTGCCCAAGAAGGTGGCCTTTGAGCTAAAGACCCGCTATGGCGCGGTGAACTTCCCCAAGAGCCGCAAACTGTCGGTGCCCTACAAGGCGGGCGCCGGCGCGGGCAGCGGCCTGGGTCGCGGTCTCGACGCCAACGACGGTACCGGCCCCGTGGCCGCGGCACTCATGCTGTTGCAGCAATTAGGCGCGAGTGACGATGACTGACAAGTAAGGGGCGTAGCGGGGCGGAGTCAACTTTGCCCCGCCACGTTGCAGGTTGATTCCAGCCACATCGAAAGGAAAGCATGTTCGGATACATCTATAAGAAAGATGTCGCCATTATCGCGGTTGTCCTGTGCCTTTGCCTGGGCGTGGGCAGCTTCTTCGATTATCAGATCTCGTGCGCGCTGTTCAACATCGGCAGCATGTACGGCCGCTTTATCGAGGCTGCCGGCGAGCTGCCGTTTGAGCTGACGGCGAGCATCGCAGGCGTTATGCTCGTGCGAGCGGTGCGTCCCGACTCCAGGGGGAGCAAATGGCTCGCCGTGCTCGGCATCCTCGTTAACGTTGGCCTGGCTGGCTACGAGATCGTTTCGTCCCTGCGGGTTGGCGGTAAACTCATCGCAGCTCAGTTGGTGCTGACGTTTGTGCTGGTCATCGCTGCCAACCTTATCGTCTATCGCCTCACGCGCACGACCGAGTCCGACGAGCTCACGCGCTGGGCGTTGATGGTACTTGCCGTGTGGGTTGCTCAGGCCATTATCCTCAACGTGATCGTCAAGCCGCTGTGGTCGCGCCCGCGCATGCGCGTGATCGAGGTGACGCAGGGGCTCGAGTTTCAGCCGTGGTGGGTGATCGGCAATCCCGACAAGTGGACCTATATCGCCGCCGGCGTGATCAAGGACGGGTTCAAGTCGTTCGCGAGCGGGCACACCGCGCATGCGGCAATCGGCCTTATGCTCGCCGGGCTTCCCGCGGCGGCCTTTAAGGAAAAGCCGTCGCGCCGCCGGGTGGTCTTTTGGATGGCGGCTGTGGTCGCGGCGCTCGTCGCCTTTGGTCGTATCGTGATTGGAGCTCACTTTTTGAGCGACGTGAGCTGCGGCTTTGCCCTGGTGCTGGCGCTTGAGTGCCTTGCCGCGCGCATTGCCTATCCCAACGGCGTACAATAGCCCCGTTTGAATCATCGGGCTCGTGCCCGGCTAGAGAGGATCGCCATGCTCGCGTTTAACAACGACTATTCCCACGGCGCACATCCGGCAGTGCTGCAGGCACTCGTCGACACCAATATGGAGCCGCAGCCCGGCTACGGTACCGATGCACACACCGAGCGTGCCAAGCAGCTTATCCGCGAGGCCTGTCAGGCCCCCGATGCCGACGTGTTTTTGCTGGTGGGCGGCACGCAGGCCAACGCGACGGTGATCGACATGCTGCTCGCGCCGTACGAGGGCGTCGTTGCTGCCGAGACCGGCCACGTCGCTTGCCACGAGGCGGGCGCCATCGAGTTTGGCGGTCACAAGGTGCTCACCATCCCCGGCTACGAGGGCAAGATGCACGCCGAGGACCTCGAGAACTATATCCAGGTGTTCTACGAAAACGAGAGCTACGAGCACACGGTGTTCCCGGGTGCCGTGTACGTGAGCCTATCGACCGAGTACGGCACGCTGTACTCCAAGGCTGAGCTCGCGGCGATTCACGCGGTGTGCCAGAAGCGCGAGATTCCGCTGTTTGTGGATGGCGCTCGCCTGGCCTATGCGCTGGCGGCCGATGAGTGCGACATTACCCTGCCCGAGCTGGCGCAGCTGTGCGACGTGTTCTACATCGGCGGCACCAAGTGCGGCGCGCTCTGCGGCGAGGCCGTGGTGTTCTGCGGCATGCACGCCCCGGCGCACCCCATTCCGCGTATTAAGCAGCACGGCGCGCTGCTTGCCAAGGGCCGCCTGACGGGTGTGCAGTTCGAGGCCCTTTTTACCGATGGTCTGTATTTTGAGATTGGTCGCCAGGCGATTGAGACCGCTCAGGCGCTGCGTCGCGTGCTGCACAAGCGCGGCTACCAGTTCTTCTTGGAGACGCCGACCAACCAGCAGTTCGTGATTCTGCCCAACGAGGACATGGCCCGCATTCGCGAGCATGCGGCGATCGAGTACTGGGAAAAGTACGACGATACCCACACGGTGGTGCGTTTTTGCACCAGCTGGGCCACGACGCAGGAGGACATCGACGCGTTGGCGGCTGTCCTGTAGCCTGATGTAATGATAAGGGGCCGCCCTGCGCCTGGGCTTGGCGCAGGGCGGCCTTTGCTTTTGGGGAGAAGGGTTGTATGACCGAGATGTCCGAGCCGACGATTCGCCTGGCGACGCCCGAAGACGCGCCGGCGTTGCTTGCCATCTATGAGCCGTATGTGAGCCAGACGGCGATTACCTGCGAATACGAGGTGCCGAGCGTTGAGGAGTTCGCCGGGCGTATCGAACGCACGCTCAAGCGCTATCCGTATCTGGTGATGGAGCTGGGCGGGCGTCCGGTAGGCTATGCCTATGTGAGTCCGCTCAACAGCCGCGAGGCATACGACTGGTCGGTCGAGACGTCGATCTACCTGGCGCGCGACGTGCGCCACGGCGGGTTGGGCCGCAAGCTGCACGATGCGCTCAAGCAGTGTCTGATCGCGATGGGCATCACCAACATGTGCGCGCTCATTGCCGTGCCGCACGACAAGGACGACGAATATCTGACGCACAACAGCCAGGATTTCCATGCCCATATGGGGTATCGCCTGGTCGGCGCTTTTGATCGCTGCGCCCAAAAGTTCGGCCGCTGGTACGACATGTGCTGGATGGAGCTGGTCCTGGCTGAGCGCACACCCAACCAACCCAAACCAATCTGGTTTCCCGACCTCCCCAAACCCACCATTTAGGGACAGGTTTATTTTGGCAGGTTAGCCGATGGGTTCGGTGTATTTGGCGCGGTCGGTGCGCTGGATGCGCTTGGAGACATGGAGCGGGCGGCCGTCGGTGTCGTAGACGTAGTCGGTGATCAGGATCAGCGCCTGCCCGCGCTCGACGTTGAGCAAAAACGCCTCGTTTTGCGAGGCATAGCACACCTCAAAGGTCTTATGCCCCTGTGCCGGTGCGCGATGGAACTCCTGTCGCAGCGTGGCGTAGAGTGAACCGTTAATATCGCGATCGATGAGCGTCTCGAAGCTTGGCGGCAGGTAGGTGGTCTCCAGGCACAGCGGCGCGTCGTCCAGGTAGCGCAGGCGGACAAGTTTGACGAGCTTGCTGCCCACGGCGGCGTCAAAGAACTTAGCTATGCTGCCGGCCGCCTTGGCAAAGCCCGAGTCCACGGTGCGCGTGGTGGGCTTCATGCCCTGGCCTTCGACCTGCTTGGTATAGCTCGAAAACACCAGGTTGTTCTCGTGGAGCGCGGGCGTGTCGGCCACAAAGGCACCACGTCCGCGCTCGGTGCGAACCAGGCCCTCATCAACGAGCACCTTAAGGGCATGGCGCACGGTGCTGCGCGACAGCCCCGATTCGTCCATGAGCTCCATCTCGGACGGCAGCTTGTCTCCGCGTGCGTAGATGCCGGCGGCGATGCGGTCGCGAAGCGTACCCGCCAAGCGCTCGTATTGGCTCAGTTTCTTTTTAGATGAAGCGTTCATGCGATCAGCCTGTATCTAACTTGTATGCTTATCTAAGCAAGCATGTATTCAACACAACAATAAAACCGCTGGTAGCCAGCTATCAAAAACCGCATCAGCGATATTTCTAAGACAAATATAGCATACAACTAGTCGACATAACCAAAACATGTATGTAACTTGTAATCCATCGAGAGCATCAAACGAGAAGAAAGGCTGATGCACGATGACTACTCAGGAACAGGTTAAGGATGTCGTTTCCCAGGTTTTGGCTGACAAGGCAGACAAGGGCGGCATCAAGCGCGTCGTGTGGATTGGCGCCGGCGGATCCAACGGCGGCAACTATCCTGCCCAGTACTTTATGGAGCACGAGGCCACGCAGGTCGTGAGCTCCAGCTACACCAGCAACGAGTTCGTGCACGCCACCCCGGCCTACGTTAACGAGAACACCCTGGCCGTCGTCGTGTCCATGCGCGGCACCAAGGAGACCATCGTCGCCGCCCAGGTCGCCAAGGACCACGGCGCCAGCACCATCGCCATCTATGTTGACGAGTCCGGCCTCACCGAGGTCTGCGACTACAAGATCCAGTATGACAGCCTGGCCGTCGACGAGTCCTGCATGGGCCGTACCAACTCCGCCGTCGTGACCATGATCGCCATGGAGCTCACGCAGCAGACCGAGGGCTATGCCGAGTACGAGACCGCTATGGCCGCGTTCGACTTGGTCGACCCCATCTATCGCAAGGCCGTCGAGTACACTCGTCCGCTCGCTGCCAAGTGGGCCGAGCAGAACGCCGACAAGCCCTGCATCAACGTGATGGCTCAGGGTCCGCTCTTTGGTGCCGCCTACGTCTTTAGCATCTGCAACGTGCAGGAGATGTTGCAGATCGACTCCTGCACCATCAACACCTGCGACTTCTTCCACGGCCCCTTCGAGATCCTGGACAAGCGCACCTCGCTGTTCCAGCTCATCAGCGTCGGCCGCAGCCGCTGCAACGACGAGCGCGGCATCCGCTTCGTCAACCAGTACGGTGGCGAGCGCGTCTATCAGCTCGACGCCAAGGAGCTTGGCCTCAACGACATCAAGGACAGCGTGAGCGAGTACTTCAATCACTTGATCTTTGCGCCGATCCTCAACAATGTGTACATGCGCGCGCTCTCTGCCGTCACCCACAAGGACTACATGACGCGCCGTTACATGTGGAAGCTGGACTACTAAGGGGATAGAGCGGCCTAACAGCTCGATGTCCTCATAAGTTGCGGTGGAATAGTTCCTGTTCGGGGGTGCGGACGATTTCTTGGACCGCGCCTAGGCGTATCCAAGCTTCCTGCGGTACTCCATCGGGCTGAGCCACCCGAGGGACTTCTTGATCCGCTCCTCACGATAGTATACGAGGTAGGCCTCGAGCCTGCCCATGAACTCCCCGGCCGTCACGCC
>CABSMX010000043.1 GCA_902478945.1 uncultured Collinsella sp. | reverse complement strand
CGACGCCCACGCCCTGCCGCTGCCTCACATCATCAGCGCCTGATCGCCGCTGTATCGCACCCGCAAGATGAGCGTGGAAAATCTCCCACTTTGAGCCCCCTTACGAGCCAAAAGTGGGAGATTGTCCACGCTCATTCAACAAGCGTCCGAAAATCCACGCTCAACCAATACACGTCCGGATTTCCACGCTCGTGCAAGCCAAACGTCCCGCAACTGCCTCAGCACTCACGCGGCACGCCGGCGACCCTGAGCTTGCGATCGAGCTTTGTCGGATCCCTTAGATCATCCCAGCACAAGCGCACGATCTTGCAGTTATCAAGCAGCGAAAGCCTCGACTCGCGCTGGCGCTCATCAAATTGCGCCTTTGCGAGCCTACCCTCCTCCGCCGCCTTCTCACTTTTAACGAATCCGTCGAACTCACCGATAATCAGCTGGTCGCCCACACGCCACAAGTAGTCAACGCGATACGGCCGTCCCGGCTCAACTGGGTCGAACAGCTCAACTTGCAGCTCCGGCGTCTGCCAGCCGCGCTCGATCATCAGGGCGCGCGCCTTGGACTCGCCGCCGCTTTCTGACAGGCCATCGGCATACCGTGCAACCCTGCGCGCCGTCACAACACCGCGACGATTTAAGCCAAGCTTGTTGATTGCCTCAACGAGATGCTCCTTCGACAACAGCTGCTCATGAAGCGCCGAGTCCGCAATGATCAGTCCCTCGACAAACGATGCATCGACCAGGCAATCCGTAATCGTTTGATCGATATCGGTCACGGCAATATCCATCTGGATTGCCCGTGTTTGACGAGCATAACGATGGCGAATCACCTGAGAGCCGGGCGTCGTCGATTGCGCCGGCGCCGCGGCGATATGGATGTGCGTCAAATTGGCATGCGAAACCGAAAGGCCATAGATAACAGCCGCCGTATAGGAGCAAAACGTCCAGTCGGGATGCTTTTGCGCAAGGGCCCGCACCCGATGCAGATAACGCTGCCGAAACTTGAGCTCGGACCAATAATCCGGACGCGCATACAGCCCCGGCATGACCGCCTCTAGACTTCCCGCCGCCACCCGCCGCTCAATCTGCTTTGCCTCCGCCGTCGTGCGTGCGTACACGCAGCTCATCTGCTGTTCGCATGCTTTAATGTGACTTGTAAGCCTTTGATTCGCCGTCATGTTTCCCATGTCGCCTCCCAACTCTTGGAACGGCGCAAACGTACCAGACGGTTTCATGCGAAGTCTGACCAAATGCTGTCCAGGCGCTGACCAAATGCTTGACGGTTTTGGACGTTTTAGGCTGATGACTTATATCTGCAGGTAGGGTGGTTGTCGAGAGGTCCCCGTCTCCATAATTTGGCACCTTGGTCCATCGGATTATCAGAAAGAAAAACCCGTCGAGATTCAAGACCACGCCAAATGCGACTTTGCCTCTGCACGCACCGTCTCTTAGCCGAGCCATCGGCATCTACATGCCTAAAAAATGAGCGTGGATAATCTCCCGTTTTGAGCCTAGTTTCAAGCCAAAAGTGGGAGATTATCCACGCTCGATTTGTAAACGTCCGAAAATCCACGCTCGCGTGTCCGATAATCCACGCTCGTCATGCCGTGAGCACAGCCACAGTCGCAGCCACGGCCGCAGCCTAGTGCTCCTCGCCGGCGCGGGCCAGGTCGTAGGGCGTGGTCTGGTAGACGTAGTAGTTGAGCCAGTTGGTGTAGAACAGCTGAGCCTGGCTGCGCCAGACGTTGCGCGGCTCGGCGGTGGGGTCGTCGTTCGGGAAGTAATGCGCCGGCACCTGAGGGTTAAGCCCGCGTTTCACGTCGCGCTCGTACTCCAAACGCAGCGTGTCGGTATCGTACTCGGGATGGCCAAAGACAAAGAAGCGGCGGCTGTCGGTCGACTTAACGATATACAGGCCCACCTCGTCGGACACGGCCACGACCTCAAGCTGCGGCTCGGCCTCCACGTCCTCGCGGCGCACATCGGTGTTGCGCGAATGCACGGCATAGAAACGGTCGTCAAAGCCGCGAACCAGCGGGCTTTGCGGCTTCACCAGATAATGCTCGAACACGCCGCTCGCCTTTGCCGGCAGGTCGTACTTCTGGATGCCGTAATGATGGTACAGGCCGGCCTGCGCGCCCCAGCAAATATGCAGCGTAGAGTGCACGTGCGTGGTGGACCAATCCATGATCTGGCAGAGCTCAGGCCAGTAGTCGACCTCCTCGAACGGCATCTGCTCCACCGGCGCGCCCGTGATGATCAGGCCGTCGTAGTGGATATCGCGGATATCGTCGAACGTGCGATAGAACGTCTCCAGGTGGCCGGCGCTCACGTGCGTGGCCTCGTGCGTCTTGGTGCGCAGCAGGTCCACCTCCACCTGCAGCGGCGTGTTGGAGAGCTTGCGCATGATCTGCGTCTCGGTGGCAATCTTGGTGGGCATGAGGTTGAGGATGAGCACGCGCAGCGGACGGATGTCCTGGTGCAGCGCGCGGTACTCGGTCATGACAAAGATGTTCTCGCTCTCGAGCTGCGCGGCGGCAGGGAGGGCGTCGGGGATGCGAATGGGCATGGATGCTCCTTACGAGTCAGTTGCAGCTATGGTACAACGACCGGCCCCATCCGCGCGAGTGTATCGCCCAGCGATGCCGTCAGCGGCCCAAATCACTCCAAAAGTAGAGATAAAGGCATGTCCCAAAATCTACGGCACTTTAGCCTAGCAAAGTAGCAGCAGAACGCTACAATGGTTCGACGCGAAAAACTCGGCCGAAAGGATACGTATATGTACCAGACGCGTAAGATCGGTGTGGTCGGCCAGGGCCACGTAGGAGCACATGTCGCCAACAGCCTGCTCATGCAGGGCATTGCCGATGAGCTGTACCTGTGCGATATCAACGAGGCCAAGGTGACGTCCGAGGTCCAGGACCTGCGCGACTCCCTTTCGTTTGTCCCGTACAACACCAAGATCGTCAACTGCTACGATCACTACGAGGAGTTGGCCTGCTGCGACGTCATCGTCAACGCCGCCGGCAAGGTCGCGCTGGCCGCCGGCAACCGCGACGGCGAGCTGTTCTTTACCACCGACGCCGCCCGCACCTTTGCCAAGCGCATCGTCGACGCCGGCTTTGACGGCATCTTCGTGAGCATCTCCAACCCCTGCGACGTCGTGTGCACCGAGCTGTGGCACCTGACCGGCTACGATCCCAAGAAGATCATCGGCTCGGGCTGCGGCCTGGACTCCGCCCGCCTGCGCACCGAGATCTCCAAGAAGGTCGGCGTGAGCCCCAAGTCCATCGACGCCTACATGATCGGCGAGCACGGCTTTAGCCAGCTTGCCGCCTTTAAGGCCGCGACCATCGCCGGCAAGAGACTCAACGAGCTTCAGGCCGAAAACCCCGACAAGTACGCCTTCGACCACATGGAGGTCGAGGAGCTTGCACGCAAGGGCGGCTATGTGACCTACCAGGGCAAGCAGTGCACCGAGTACGCCGTCGCCAACTCCGCCGCACGCGTCTGCGCTGCTGTTCTGCACAACGAGCACGCCGTGCTTTCGGCCTCTACGCTTATGACCGGCCAGTATGGCGAGGAGGGTATCTTTACCTCCCTGCCGTGCGTGATCGGCGCCGAGGGCGTCGAGGAGGTTTACACGCTCGACCTGTCCGAGTACGAGCTCGAGGGCTTCCACAAGAGCTGCCAGCACATCCGCGACAACATCGCCCAGCTCGACTGGTGGGACGCCGAGGCCTACGACGCAAAGTAGGCCGCTGGCTGCCGCAATCTCGCGAATCTAAGCGCGATACCAAGCTGGCCGCGCCGGAAATCCCCGGCGCGGCCCGCTTTTTTGACTCACGCAGTGCCCTTGCGAATCGAAGTTGAATACTTTTCCGCGATGTGAACGAGCAAAATCGGACTCCCGAAGCATCGACATTTTTCAGACGCTGTTTCCTGCGGTTTCGTCGAGGTTTTCCTGCGGTTTTGGCGTCAAAAAGTGTGGATGCTTCGGGGGTCCAAAATAGGTCGTTCACTTCGCGGAAAAGTATTCAACTTCGTTTTCGCGCAGACACGAATCCAGCCGCCACAACGCAAAACGGGGCCCGCGCGCAGCGCAGACCCCGTCAAAAAAGATAATTCCCGGTACCTAGTACTGCTCGATGCCCATGTAGCGACGAACCTCGGGACTGTGGTCGAACACCTTGCCGCGAGCGGCACGCAGCTCGCAGCTCATGTTGTAGAAGAAGATCGGTTCCAGGTACGAACGCACGCTGGCAGGCACGTCGCCCACGCCGTACTCGAGCGCGTCGAGCACCATGACCGTATCGGTATGCGTGTTGAGGAACGCAAGCGCGCGCTCCTCCATGGGGCGGCACTCGCCCGATCCGAGCTGCACAAAGTAGAACACGCCGGGCTCGGTGGCCTCAAACGGGCCGTGGAAATACTCGCCGGAGTGGATATAGCAGCAGTGCTGCCACTGCATCTCCATGAGCGAGCAGATCGCCATGGCGTAGGTCTGGCTAAAGTTGGGGCCGGAACCCAGGATATAGAAGAACTTGTGCTGCTGGCAGAGCTCGGCAAAGCGATCGCCCAGCTCGGCGTTGACCTTCTCACGGGCAGCGGGCAGCAGCGCATCCATCTGCTTAATGCCAGCGTACATGTCAGCGAGCGCCTCGTAGCCCTCCTGCTGGTCGAGCAGCTCGGCAGCCATCAGAGCGCCGATACCCTGCGGGACCTCGGACTGCGACACGCCCTCGCCCCAGGGGTAGACCCAGGTGGTCCACTTGCCGTTGTCGATCTTGGAGCCCTCGCAGTCGGTCATGGCGACGACCTCGGCGCCGGCTGCCAGCGCCATCTCGCAGCCGTCAACGACCTCCTGCGTGTTGCCGCTGTGGCTGCAGGCGATGACGAGCGACTTCGGCCCTAGGCTCTTGGGGACCATCAGGCAAAACTCGCGTGCCGTGTAGACCGTCGAGGTAAACGTGGTGGCCTCGCGCTTGAGCAGCTCGTTGGCCGGCATCAGGTCGATCATCGAACCGCCGCAGGCGATCCAAAAGACGTTCTCAATCTTGCCCTTGCGCTCGATAATTTCCTGAATCAGATCGTGTGCGTTCATGGTGATGCCCCTCCTTGTGTAGTGGTTTAGAACGACGACAGCTCGTACCTGCGGTCGTTCTATGTTGTCCTATTTATAGCACGCACGACGAAGCCCGTGAAGTCATTTCACCAAACTTGTTCTATGTTGTTCTATCTATGGACGTTAGATGTCGAACACGTAGCGCGAGCCCACAATCTTTTGGCGTCCGAGCAGCAAGGGCCGCCCGTCCCCATCGGTAAAGTACGCCTCCATATAGAAGAGCGGCTCGCCGACCGGCACCTCCAGCAGCGGGGCCACCTGAGCATCGGCAAGCGCAATCTCCACCGTACAGGGGTCGGACTTGAGCGGCGCGCGGCCCGAATGCTCGGCAACGAGCGCAAAGATGGAATTGTCCGTGAGGTCCTTGTCGGCAAGCGTCTGCAGATAGGGATGGTCGGCCAGCACAAAGGCGTTGTTCTCGAGCATGACGGGCACGCCGTCTGCCGTGCGCACGCGCTCGACAACGATGAGCTCGCAGCCGGGTTCCACCCCAAAAAACGCCGCGTCCTCGCGCGTCGCCGCAACCACCGTACGCGACACCAGGCGTGCTCCGGCCACCATGTCGTTGGCAGTACAACCCTCGGTAAAGCTCTGAACGTCACCCTTCTGGACAATCTTGCGTTTGAGCTTAGGCGCACACACAAACGTGCCCCTCCCCTGCTGGCGGTTGAGATACCCCGCGCGCGACAGCTCCTCGACGGCGCGGCGCACGGTGATGCGTCCCACGCCGTAGTACTTCGCGAGCTCCATCTCGGAAGGAATGCGCGAGCCGGATGCGTACACGCCGCGCGCGATCTCGCCCTTTAGGTCGTCCATAACCTGCTGGTACAGCGGCACGGCGGACACCTCAGTGCGCTCGGTTTTATCGTCGGATGCCATCATTACGCTCCATCCCGTGCATGCTCGGACTCAAACTCTTCAATCGCCGCCATAAACTGCTCGCCAAAGGCATCGGCCTTTTTCTCGCCAATACCGTTGACCTGGATAAGCTCGTCGCGTGTCTGAGGTCGTAGGCGGCACAGGCCGCGCAGGGCCTTGTCAGAGAAGACCATGTACGGCGCCATCTCCAGCTCGGTCGAAATCTCCTTGCGCAGGGCACGCAGGCGCTCGAACAGCTCGGCATCGTCACCCACGCGCGGGCGCTGATCTAGCTCGGCCTCCTCACGCAGCAGATCCACCGCGCGGCGGGCACGGGCCGAGGCCTTGCGCTTGGACGCACGACGCTTGACGGTAAAGGCAAACGCCTCATCCTCGACCTCGCCGGCGCGCGGGCCCAGCCCCACGACCGGGTACTGCCCCTGCGAGGTGGCCAGGTAACCGCGGCCGCACAGCTGGCCGATGATGTCCTTGATGCGCCCGACCGATTCGCTCGACAGCTCACCGTAGCCGCGGTCCTCGTCCAGATGCATCTGGCGAATGCGCTCGGTGTTGCCGCCGTGGAGCACGTCGGCGATGAGCGACTTGCCAAAGCGCATGGGTCGCGTGGCCACATAGCGCACGGCGGCGCGGGCCATATCGGTGACGTCCTCGACCTCGAACTGCGTGAGGCAATTGCTGCAGTTGCCGCAGCCGTCGGCCTCGTCCATAGCGGTGCCGCCCGCACCAGCCGCGGCAGTATGCTCGGCCGCGGCCTCGTCGCCAAAGTAGCGCAGCATGTATTCGCGCAGGCAACCGGTGGTATTGCAGTAGCCCTCCATCTGGCTGAGCAGACGATATCGATTCTGGAGCGCCCACGCGCGCTGCTCGTCGTCAAGCGCCTCATCGGCAGCATCGCCGCGGTCGATCAGAAAGCGGCGCATGCGAAAATCGTTGCCGTTCCACAACAGGTAGCAGCTGGCCGGATCGCCATCGCGGCCAGCGCGGCCCGCCTCCTGGTAGTAGGCCTCGATGCTCTCGGGCACGTTGTTGTGAATCACGTAGCGCACGTTGGGCTTGTCGATGCCCATGCCAAAGGCGTTGGTGGCAACCATCACCTGGATATCGTCATCGATAAAGGCGCGCTGGCTTTGGCGGCGGGCGTCGTTGCCCATGCCGGCATGGTAGCGGCCAACGCGAATGCCGCTGGGGCCCAGCGCCTCGGCAAGCTCGCCTGCCAGCGCATCGACCGTCTTGCGGGTCGAGCAATACACGATGCCGCTCTCGCCCGAATGCGCGATCACATAGTCGCGCACCCACGCGGCCTTGGCCTTGTCGCCCATTTCCTCGCAGCCAAAGTAGAGGTTCTTGCGATCGAAGCCCGTCACCACCGTCGCGGGATTTTGCAGGCCGAGCATCTGCTGGATGTCCGCGCGCACACGCTCGGTCGCCGTAGCGGTAAAGGCCGCCACGATGGGGCGCAGCGGCAGGGAATCGATGAACTCGCGAATCTGCAGGTAGGCGGGGCGAAAATCCTGACCCCATTGGCTCACGCAGTGGGCCTCATCAATGGCTACGAGCGGCACGCCAATGCCGCCGTCCGCCGCGGCCTCCTGCGCAAAGGCCAAAAAGCGCGGCTCGAGCAGGCGCTCGGGCGCCACGTACATAAGCTGGTAGCGGCCCTCGCGCGCCCGCTTGAGCACGGTGTTTTGCTGGGCCGGAGTAAGGCTGGAGTTGAGATAGCTGGGTCGCGCATCCGCTGCGAGCAACGCACGGGTCTGGTCCTCCATAAGCGACAGCAGCGGACTCACCACAAAGGTGATGCCGGGCAGCATGAGCGCGGGCACCTGGTAGCAAATGGACTTGCCGGCGCCCGTGGGCATAACACCCAGCGCATCGCGACCGGCAAGAATCGCATCGACCATGCGGTCCTGTCCCGGGCGAAACGAGGTGTAGCCAAAATAGGCGCCGAGCGTGTCGAGCGCCATCTGCTGCATGCTATCGGTCATGGTTTCCTAACGTCCAAGTCATCTGCCGCCGATTATACGCCGCCACGCGGACCGGTGCCGCGCGGCTGCCGGCCACGGGCGATGCAATCCAAGGCGAACGAGCGCGGATTTTTGGACACTTTCCGGATGAGCGTGGATAATCTCCCACTTTAAGCCCGTCACCAAGCAAAAAACGGGAGATTTTCCACGCTCATTCTGCAGATTGCCGCTTAGGGGCGTTTACAGCGTCGAGCCGTTGCGCGGTTTGGAAAACCGCGCAACTAGAGCTACATAACCATGACGTAGCGGCTACCCACGTAGTACTGCTTACCCATCAGAACCGGCTCGCCATTGGGACCGGTAAAGCTGGCACGCAGGTTGAGCAGCGGATCGTGCGGAGCAATGCCCAACTCGGCCGCCTGCTCGGTATTGGCACGAACGGCCTCGACCGTGCGGTAGCCAACCGAGACAATCGGCGTTCCGCCAACACGCTCGACCTCGGCAAAAATCGACTTGTCCTCAAGATCGGCCGTCAACAGCTCACGGTAGGCGTCAAACGGCACAAAGATGTTCTCCTCAAAGATGGGCTCGCCGTCGGCTGTACGCACGCGCTTAATATGCAGCAGCAGCGCGTCCTTTTGCAGGCCAAAGAACTCCATCTCGTTTTGACGTGCCGGCACAATCTGGCGATCGACCACATGCGCGCCCGCCTTCATGCCGTTGCTGGCACACAGCGCGGTAAACGTCTGCAGCGTCGAAGCGTGGAACTGACGATTGATGTGCGGCGTGGAGACAAAGGTACCACGGCCCTGCTGCTTAACCAGGTAGCCATCGGAGCACAGCTCCTCGACGGCGCGGCGCACCGTAATGCGGCTCACGTCGTACTGCTCGGCTAGCTCAAGCTCGGACGGAATACGCTCCTTGGGTGCATAAACACCTTTCTCGATCGCATCCTTGATTTCATCGTAAATCTGCTGGTAAAGCGGTGCATTTTTGGGCGCGGGCATATCTGATCACTCTTATCGAAATATCGAAATAACTAATACGTATATAACGTCTAGTTTCATGTTACCTCATAATGATAAAACGATACACCCTCCCTACCAAAAAGCGACAGCTTCATTTTGGTAGGTTTTATCTGGGAAAACGAAAGCCCCTCGAAAGCAGCGAGGCTTTCGAGGGGCTCATACGGAAGGGTTGCGCCAGGCCGGCAAAATGCCAATACCCTACCTGCCGTCGTCCTGCTGCAGGCTGTCCTGCTCGCTGAGGCGCGCCTGCCTGCTGGCCATGCGCGCGGGCTTGTCGGGATCAGGTACGGCCGTGGGCATGGGCTCGTCGACATGACCGCCCCACCAGCCGCCCACAAAGTTGAGCGTGTGAAACACATTGATCACGGCACCGGAATCAATGTCGCACACCAGCTTGATAATGTCCTGACTCTCGTAGGTCGAGACAACGGCATGCAGCAGGTACATCTTTTCGCGGCTGTATCCGCCGATGACCTCGGCGCAGCTAATGCCGTGCTGAAAATGGTCAACATAGGCGGCCATGACCTCGTCTGCCTTGCGCGTCGTGATCTGCAGCGTCACGCGGTCGTAGCGACGATAGAAACTGTCGATGGTCTTGGTCGAAATAAACTGGAACACGATGGAGTACGCCGCCTTGTCCCAGCCAAACATAAAGCCAAAGATCGCCAGGATAAAGCAGTTGAAACCAAAGATGACGCCCCAGATAGTCTTGCCCGTGTGGTTGGAGACCCACAGCGCGATAAAGTCGGTGCCGCCGGTGGATGCGCCGGACTTGAGCGCGATGGCAGCGCCCAGACCCGAGACCACGCCGCCAAAAATGATGAGCATGATCTTGTCGCCCAAAAACGGGGAAAAGTGAAAGATGTTGAGGAACAGCGACGAGAGCACGACCTGCATCATCGAGAAGATGACGAAGCGCTTGCTAATGCCGCTCCAGCATAGGAGCGCCACAGGGATGTTGAGCGCGAGCATACCGAGCGAGATGTCGATGTGAACGCCGCCCAGCGAGGTAACGCGATCGAGTAGGACCGCGACGCCGGTAAGACCGCTCGGAAGCAGGTCGGCGGGCTGAATGAACGCCTGGATCAGAAATGTCTGAAGAACGGCGGAAATGGTGACCGCCACGGCAGTAATGGCGCGGCGGACGATGGTGAGGCGGCCGAGCACGAGCACTCGGTCCGTGAGCTGATCGATGGCGTTCGCCACGTAGGCTCCCTTCGAAGGCAGATCTAGTTGTGAGGTATGTCCGCGATTGTAGCATGGAGCGTGCGGGGGCGCTTCAATTCACCCTCTCTCGACAACCATCAGAAGGACCGTGAAGCCGCTCAAAAGAAAAACGCCGTGAAGAGAGCGATCCCTTCACGGCGAATTCAACGTTTGCCCAGATAAAACCTGCCAAAATAAACCTGTCCCTAAATGGCAGGTAGGATGTCGGTCAGGTTGTCGATGACAACGTCGGCGGCGGACTGGTCCAGGTTGACGCCCTCGTGCGGACGCAGCGCCAGGACGCGGGCGCCGGAGCGTTTGCCGGCCTCGATGCCTAAAGGCGAGTCCTCGATGACCAGGCACTCGGCCGGCTCCACCCCCAGCGCCTCCATGGCGCGCAGGTAAATCTCGGGGTCGGGCTTAAACGCGCTGCACTCGTGACCGCTGATGGTGTAGTCCAGCACGTCGGCGATACCGGCGATCTCCACCAGCTCGTCAATCAACTCGCGATAGGACGAGCTCGCGATGGCACACTTCACGCCGCGCTCATGTAGCTCACGCATCACCGGTTCCGTCTGCTCGTTGAGCAGCTCGGCATACGGAACGGGGTGGACCGGGCTATAGACCTGCTTGTACTCCACGCGCAGACGCTCGCGCAGCTCAACATCGTCGGGCACCAGCGCCTCCCAAATGGCAGGCTCGTTAGACCCCGAAAGATCGGGGATCTCGTCAAAGTGGAACCCCTTCTCTTCCATAAACGCCACGCGACGACGGTTGTAGAACCACTCGGTATCGACCAGCACGCCGTCCATGTCGAACAGCACTGCCTTGATCATACGCATCTCCTCTCAAGAACAAAAAAGGGGACGGGGCGCAAACCCCATCCCCTCTCAATCAACCCGTAAGGTCTACTTACTTGTGATTAGTAGGAAAGCTTCCACATGTAGCGACGCATGGTCAGCGGGTGCTGACGGGCCTCGGCGATCTGGTTGCCGTACTCGCGCATAACGGCGAGGTGCAGCAGCGGGTTGAAGTAGGTGACGACGCTCGCGGGCACGGCGTCAGCCAGGCCGTAGTCCTTGGAGTCGATCAGAGCGACCTTGGCGCCCATGCGCTCAAGGAAGGTGAGGGCGCGGGCGTCCATCGGACGGGTGGCGCCATCGGACATGAAGAAGACGTAGGGCTTACCCTCGGTGGAAACCTCGAACGGGCCGTGGAAGTACTCACCGGTGTTGTAGGCAGCGGCGTCGATCCACTGCATCTCGGTGAACAGGAAGGCGGCGTGAGAATAAGCCATCTTCTCGGAGGCACCGGAAGCCATGAAGTAGATCATCTTGTCGTCCTTGAAGTCCTCGGCGAACTTCTTGGCGAGCTTCTTGCAGTGCTGAGCGGCGTTCTCGCAGAGATCGAAGATGTTGGTGAGGCCGGTGATCATGTCCTCGTAGTGGTCATAGCCCTCGGTCTGCTGAAGGATCTCGAGAGCAAGAGCGATGGCATAGCCGGGCTTCTCGCACTTGGCAGCGTAGTTGGCGTGGAAGCCGTGAACGATAACGTGGTCGGCGTCGACGGTCAGAGCGGAGCCAGGCTTGTTGGTGAGGGAGACGACCGGGCAGTTGTGCTTCTTGGCGGTCTTGTTGGCCTCGACGGTCTCGGGCGTGGAGCCACCGAGGGAGCAGGTGATCACGAAGGTGTGCTCGTTGACCCAGGAAGGCGTGTCGTAGTTGAACTCGTTAGCGGTGAAGATCTGAACGTTCAGCTTGTCCGTGTTGTTGGCCAGGAAGTACTTGGCGGGGTAAAGGTCGGACATGGAAGCGCCGCAGCCGACGAAGGCGACGCTGTGGATCTCGTGGTTGGACAGGACGTCAGCGACGATCTGCTTAGGGAGGTTAAGGTCGATCTCGTACATCTGACACATTCCTTTCGATTTTTGCGGCGCCACATTGCCGGGCGCTCGCAGGGTTACCGTGGTTTGGACCGAGTCGCCGGCCCGTTGAGGATGCGACAAAGGGACTGTCCCATTGTCGCATTTTGGGGATGGAAGCCTGCCTGGGGTATGGGATGCCAGGCAGGCCCCCGGGGGAAAGCGGTTAGGCGCTTGGTCGCGACTAGGCCAGGATGCCGGCCGCGGAGAGGGCGATGCCGCCCACAATGGCGATCACGAGAAGCCAACCGGTGTTGACGTTCTTCTTGATGAGCCAGTACATAAGGCCGGTGAGGCCAAGGGAAATCATCTGGGGCATCATGCCGTCCAGGATGTCCTGGATCACGACGGTACCCTCAGCGAACTGCAGCGGGGTGGTGGCGCCGATCAGCGTAGCGATCATGCCGCCCACGGACATAAGACCCACGATGCCGCAGACATACATGAGCTTCTCCATGAGGTCGCCGCCCTGAAGCTTGCTCAGGTACTCATGGCCGCCCTGATAGCCCATCTTGGCTGCGAACCAAGTGATCAGCACAGAGGGGACGATGGAGATGAGCATGGCCAGGATCGGGCCCATGATGGAGCCCTGCTGAGCCAGCTGAACGCCCAGGCCAAAGGCGATAACGCGGATGGTGCCCTGGAAGAAGGAGTCACCGATGCCGGAAAGCGGACCCATGAGGGAGGTCTTGACCGCATTGATCGAATCGGGATCGAAGTTCTCGGGATCCTTGGCGTACTCCTCCTCCATGGAGGCGGCGAGGCCCAGGATGAAAGCGCTCGTCTGCGGGGTGCAGTTGTAGAACGCCATATGACGGTGGTAAGCCTCTTTCTTAGCAGCGAGCTGCTTGGGGTCGGACTCATCCGGATAGAGGCGATCGAGCGTGGGAACCATGCCGTAGAGGAAGCCCATGTTCATCTGACGCTCGTAGTTCCAAGAGGCCTGGATGGCCCAGGAGCGCCAGAAGAACTGGCTGACCTTCTTGTTCAGGGACACGTCCTTGGTTGCGGTTGCCATAGTGTGTTCCTCCTTAGTCTTCGTCGTCTTCGAGCGGATCGTAGTCGGAATCGACACCGGCGGCTGCATGGGAACCGTTGAACTTGAAGCCCATGAAGACGACAGCCAGGCACACACCGATCAGAGCGACCGCGATGACGGACAGGTTGAGGTAAGCGGCGAGCAGGAAACCGATGAACAGGAACGGAGTCATACCCTTCTTGATCATCATGGTGAGCAGCAGGGCCAAGCCGTAGGCGGTCATGATCTTGGTCGAAACGTTAAGACCAGTGGACAGCCACTCGGGAACCATGTTGACGATGGCCTGGACCAGGTCGGTGCCAACAAAGACGGCGAGGAAGATCGGCAGGAAGTACATGACGGCGTACAGACCGGAGCCGGCGCAGATGTGCATGCGGTAGGCGGTCTTGAACTTTCCGTTATCGATCGCGCTATCTGCCACATGGGTGAGGGCGGCGATGATGGAACGGAACACGATGCCGAGGAGCTGACCCAGGACGGCGACCGGGATGGCGATCGTCATGGCGGTCTCGGCGGAAGCATCGGTCAGGCACGCAAAGGCAGCGGCCACGATGCCGCCCAGGACCATATCGGGCGGAACGGCGGCGCCGACCTGCACCAGGCCCATGGACACGAGCTCGACGGCAGCACCGACGGCAAGGCCGGTGGGCACATCGCCCAGCAGCAGACCGACGAGCGTAGCGCCAACGAGGGGCTGCTCGAAGTTAAGACGACCGAGCAGGCGGGAGTCCCACATGCAGAACACGCCGACGAGGCCGACGAGCACCGCACTGATGAACGTATTCATACCCTTCTCCTTTCAGTCAGGCAAAAGCCTGGTTGATTACAGCTTGGCGTCGATGTCGACGCTCTGATACGTAGGGGTCTGCTGGACGTAGAGCTTGATGCCCATGTCGAGCAGCTGGTTGACGTCGGCCTTCTGGTTGGCGTCGAGGAAGACGGAGCTGTCCTTGCCGCCGACCTGATCGGCACCGTCGTGGTTGGCGGTGGCGCCCAGGTTGATGGCGTCGAGCTTGTAGCCCTGGCAGAACTGCAGCATCTCGGCCGTGTTGCCAAAGACGAACATGACGCGCTCGCCGAGGGTGTTGAGCTTGTCCATCTTGGCGAGGGCACGCTCGACGGTGAAGACGTTCAGGCGCACGCCCTGAGGCTTGGCCAGCTTAAGAGCGCCCTTCTTGATGTCATCGTTGGCGGCAGCGTTGTCGACGACGATGATGCGCTCGGCCTGAACCTTGGTGGTCCAGGTAAAGACGACCTGGCCGTGCAGCAGACGGTAGTCAAGACGTGCGAGGACGATCTTGGCGGGACCGGAGCTGTGACGGGGCGCCTTGGCCTTCTTGGCGGGAGCCGCGGTAGCCTCGACCGGTGCGTTGGGGTTGGTCAGGCCGGTGCGAGCCTCGTTGATGAGGGCCGCGAGCTCGGCGCCCTTGACGGGGACGGGGCTCATAGCGAGCGTCAGTGCCAGCGGAATGTTGAAACCGCTGACAACCGTGAACTTCGTGCCGTTCTTGGAAAGCTCGACCATGTTGTTGTTGACCGAGCTGCCGAGCATATCGGTCAGCACATAGACGGTGTCGTCCGTGTTGAACGTGGCGATCATGGCGTCCACCTTATTGGTGATGGGCTCCTTGTCGTCACGAGCAAGCGACACGACGTGGACGTTCGACACGTCGCCGAGAACCATCTCGAGCGTGTCTTTGGCGCCTGCGGCCAGGCCGCCATGAGATGCAAGAATAATCTGATTCATCTTGCCTCCTCCTTTTCGTTATGGTCATTATAACGTCTTATACGTTGCGGATATTGCTAATTAGTATAAAGACCGTTCGCGGGTGAAAATCGACCGTTGACGGGTTTAACGCAATCGAAACGTTGGCGCAGGACAGGTCGACGCTGGCTTGGCGGTGCCCGATCAAGCGCCCCGCTTATCCCTTATCGCACGAAGTACCAGGGGCTTTCCTGCACGGTGAGCTCCAGCGCAATGCCCGTGCGCTCCTTAAACAGATCCATGTCCTGAGATTTTTCGGTCCACCACGCGTTGGGCTTAAAGGTCATGCTCTCAACAACATGACCGACAAACACACTGTTGCGCAGCTTGGAGAAGTCGGTGTTCATAATCAGGATGGACGCGAGCACCAGCACGATGCCCAGGACTTTGATCACGCCGGCGGGCTCGGCATAGACACCAATGCCCACCAGTACGGTGACGACCGTCTCGAAAGACATTACGACGGGAACTTTCGATGTCTCGAGCCCCATGGACAGACCCTGCATATATAAGATGTAAGCCACGGCTGTGGGGATGAGTCCAAAGCCAAGGAACAGCAGCAGCAGCTGTGGCGACATTGCCGCGGCGACATCCGGCCACGGAGCCGCGATAGCCGCCATAACCGCACCGCCAAAAACAAAGCCCCAAAACGTGACAGCCAGCGGGTGGACCGTCTTGGTTGCTATCCGGCTAAACACCGCGAGCGACGCACCACAAAGGCCTGCAATCACGCCCGACGTGACGCCCCAAACCGAAAAATGAAAACCGGAAAGGTCGCCATTGGTCACCGCAAGCACGCAGCCAACGATGTTAAAGACAATGGCAACGAGCTTGTTGGGGGTCACGTCCTCGCGATAAAGCACGCGGCCGAGCATGACGCCAAACACCGGCGAGGTGTAGAGCAGCACCGAGGCCGTAGACATACCCACCTCGCGCATGCACTCGTAATAGCAGGTGTTGGCGGCGGCTAAACCGACGATACCGACAAGCGCGCAGGGGACGAGCTCTTTGGGGCTTGCCTTGAATAGCGTCAGGGGACCCTGAGCCACGGTAGACCCCTCACCCGGACGGCAGCCCATAAACATCAGGACCGGCGCCAAGATAAGCGCTCCGACCAACAAGCGAAAGGCCGCCATGCTCTGAGACGAAACGCCCATGGCCGCAATGCCGTTTACAAAGATTCCGATGCTGCCCCACATAAGCGCGGCGATCAGCACCAGCACATAGCCCAGATTGCTTTTCTTCAACGCAGCCTCCTCGGTATTGTTTCCAATATGTTTCATACTACGTTATAGTCGTTATATACATTTTTCAAGACACAAATCGGCGAACGGAAAAGTGATCCGCTGGGGACGGAGGAAAACGGATCACTGAGGGGCTGGTCTGAGTCAGTGATCCGTTTTCCTCCGTCCCCAGCGGATCATTTGGCGGTTGCGGTGAAATAGTTCCTAAATAGAGGCTTCAAGCCCCCAAAGGGGGTGCGGACAGAAAGTTGGACCGTGAAGCGGTCCGGACTGGAGGTTCGCA
>CABSMX010000042.1 GCA_902478945.1 uncultured Collinsella sp. | reverse complement strand
CCCGACGCCCCCGCCCCCACCGGCAAGCTCGCCGGCCTGCGCGGCGCCTTTGTGGGCAAACCGCTCGTCGCCGCCGTCCTGTGCCTGCTGCTCGCCGGCGTTTTTGCGCTGCTGGGCATGGAGGTTTCGTCCAACCACGACTTTACCTGGGTCTACCCCCTATGCATCCTGCTCGAGTGGGCCATCATCACCACGCTCATGGTCGGCCTGTTCTTCCTGTTCCAGCGCCACGGCGCAGCTCCCGCGGTCCTGGCCTTTGCCCTCTTTGTCCTGGGCATTGCCGAGTTCTTCGTCATCACGTTTAAATCCATGCCCATCCAGCCGGGTGACCTTTCGGCCATCTCCACTGCCGCCGCGGTCGCCGGCACCGGCTACACCTTCTCCATCTCGCTGTTCTGCGTGCTGTCCATGGGCTTTACCGCCATCGCCATGCTGCTATGCGAGTACGCCGGCCTGGTCGCGCCGCATCGCCAGAAGGGCGCCGCCAACGCCAAGCGCATGCTGCTCACCAACCTGCTCGTAGCGGTGCTGTGCCTGGGCGGTGTGACCGCGCACGTCACGCTCATCGACTACTACAACACCCTCGGCATAACCGTCTACACCTGGCGTCCGCTCGAGAGCTACTGGCGCGAGGGCTACCTGCCCGCTTTCATTAGCGCGGCGCAGTCCATCAAGCCGCCCAAACCCGCCGACTACTCCGTCGACGATGCCAAGGCCACGCTCAAAAAGTACGCCAAGACCTACGACAAGTCCGATGCCGCCAAGAGCGACGAGCGCGCCGCCGCAAAGGAGCAGTTCGACAGCGAGAAGCCCACGGTCATCGCCATCATGAACGAGACCTTCTCAGACCTTTCGATCTACCAGAACATGCGCGCCGGCTACGAGGGCCCGCAGTACTTTAAGAACCTGTCCAACTGCCTCAGCCGCGGCAAGCTCTATGTGAGCGCCTACGGCGGCGGTACCGCCAATACCGAGTTTGAGTTTATGACCGGCAACTCCATGGCCAACCTGGGCTCGGGCGTGTACCCCTACACCATCTACAACATGGAGACGACCGGGAACCTGGCAGAGCAGTTCAAATCGCTCGGCTATTCCACCACGGCCATGCACCCCAACCACGCCACCAACTGGAACCGCGAGAACGTCTATAAGGACTTTGGCTTTGACCAGTTCCTGTCCATCAACGATTTCCAGGGCGCCGACACCCTGCGCGGCATGGTGACCGACCAGGCTACCTACGACAAGATTCTCGAGCTGCTCGACCAGAACGCCGATCCGCAGTTTATCTTCGACGTGACCATGCAGAACCACTCGGGCTACGACACGGGCCTGCTGCCGGTCGATAAGCAGATGCATCTCAACATCGATACGACCGACCTGGACACCAAGACCGTCGAGGACGGCACGCTCTCCGATGTCGACGAGTATGTCTCGTGCATCGAGCAGTCCGACCAGGCGCTGCGCTACTTCCTCAACGCCTTGAGCAAGCTCGACCGCAAGGTGGTCGTGGTGTTCTGGGGCGATCACCAGCCGTTCTTCCCGTCCAAGTTCAATGACAAGTGGTTTACCGGCGAGGACGACGCCACGCATCAGGAGCGCCTGTGGCAGACTGACTACATCATCTGGGCCAACTACGACGTTGCCGGCTGCGACCAGACGAGCGAGGTCGACGACCTGTCCACCAACTACCTGTCCACGCAGCTTATGCAGCTGATCGGCGCCCCGCTTTCCGACTACCAGAAAGCGCACATGACGCTTCGCGAGTCGCTGCCCGCCATCAACTCCGTGGGCTACGAGGACGCCAGCCTGCGCTGGGCGCTCTCCTCCAACGTCACCGGTGACGACGCCGCCGCAGCAGCCGCCACCAAGGCGCGCGAGGATTACGCCAAGATGCAGTACTACGAGATGTTCCGCGACGGCAAGAACGTGTACACCGAGCACTTCCAGACCGAGGCCAACGAAACCGACCCCAACCTGGCACCGGGTACAACCAAGATCAAGTAGCGGGTCTGTATCCCGGTTCGTCTGCCCGGACGGCGCGGAATGTAAGATTCCCTGCTCGGGCAGTCCTGCTCGCACGGAGAGCACATTAAGTGCTCTCCGGCTCGTGCGGAACTCGCGATGAACCTTACATTCCGCGCCGGCCGGGCAGACGCCTCGGTGTTGAAGCACGGCTTGTCATGGGGGCATCTGCTGAACATATATAAGTTGAAGGCCACGTTATGTGGCCTTCTTTGTTTGCGGAAAGTGTGTCCCGGAATTCTTGTCTGGAATGGGATGCAGTTTCCGCTTGGGACCCGATTGGGAAAGTGTGTCCCACTATTCAGCTGGATTCCGGGATGTATTTTCCGGTTGAGGCTCGTTGGGAAAGTGCGTCCCACTTTGGGGGCTGATTCTGGGACGTGGTTTCCGGTTGGCTCTCATTGGGAAAGTTCATCCCATTTCTCGGCCTAATTATGGGACGCAGTTTCCCGTTGAGGACCCTTTGGGAAAGTGCGTCCCGGTCTGGGCGCTCAAACTGGGATGGATTTTCCGGATGAGGGCTTGACGGAAAATGTGTCCCGTTCCGGGCGCTAATTGTGGGATGCAGTTTCCGCTTGCGGAGTCTCCACTCAACAGAAAACCCGGGTGGCCTGTTTTTTGGCTACCCGGGTTTTTGGGTTGTCGATATGTTCGACTGGCTACTAGTGGGTCTTGCGGCGCTTGATCAGCATGATGAGGGCTATCACTACGAGCGTTGCTCCCGCTGCTGCTGCGGTGGCGACTAGGGCGAATGTTTGGTCGCCGGTGTTTGCGAGGTTCTTCGCTGTGGTCGTAGTCTTGACATTGGTGTCGGTCTTAGCTCCGTTGTCGGACTTGGGCTTGTCCGGGTTCGTCGGGGTCTCAGGAGTCTCGGGGTCCTTTGAGCCTTCGGAATCGGTTGGGCCGGCGGTGTTTACCAGCGTATGGTCCAGGAACTTCTTGGCGCCCGCACTTGCCTGTGAGAACAGGCGGCGCGTGCGGATCGGGGTGGCGTTCACCGTTGTGGGCGCCGTCTCCTCGGCCTCGATATTCACGAGCGTCGTGCCGGTGTCGAGGCCCACGTCGTTGTATCCCACGTGGCAGTAATACTGCGCACCGTCATCGTCTGCGGTCAGGTCAATCTCGAGCTTTGAGGCCGTTCCAGCCGCGAGGTTGCCATCGGCACCCACGAGCTTAAACTCTGTCTCGCCGCGGCCCTTGCGGTACCACATATAGGTCGGTGCCAGCCCTGTTTCGCTATCGTCGGCACCGAGTTGCTTCACATGGCCAATCGCCGAGAGCGTCAGGTGGCTTCCCGCCGCGCGCTCAACCGAAGAGTCGTATCCAAGATCCGACCCCTCCGCAGCATCCGCCGCAGGTCCGCTCACGGTCATCGTCATGCCATCGGGCATGGTCTTGACCGAGATGATTGCCGAGCGAATACCTGTTTCGGTCGTGGATCCATTCTTAACGGCGGCGATGGCGAATCGATACTCCGTATTGGGCTGCAGCCCATCCCACTTGAGCGAGGTCTGCGTGTTGTCGGCAATCTTCCAGCTATTGACGACCGCATCCGCCGCATTGCTCTGCAGCATGCCCACGCCGTAGCTAAAGCCACTCTTGTTTGCGAGTACATCGTCCCAGCTAAACGTAACGCTGGTCGAATCGACGGCGTTTGCCGTAAAGCCCGTCACGGCCGGCGCGTCGGGCATCTCGACGTCCTTAACGTCATAGCCCACGATCCAGAACTGGTCGGTGTCCTTGGTGCCGAGCTTGTCGCCCGAGTCTGCCTCGAACTTGTCGACATCCACCGCGTTGACGCCCAGACGCCACACAAAACCGTACTTGCCCTGCGCGGCCTCGGGCAGGTTGTCGACGGTGCCGCCGTATTCGGTCGATTCACTCGAGGAGTTACCCGTAGTAAAGCCGGCGTTGGCACCAAAGCACAGGCCGCCAAACAACTCGTGCTTTGCGAGCTTCGCGCCCATGACAACGCTGCCGTTCAGCGTCAAGCCGAGCTCGAGCTCCTGCTCCTTGCCCTCCTCGACTTCGATGGTCTGCTCAATGCTCGCCCCCGACTGCGCGGCGGCGCCGTTAAACCCATCGTGCGTGTAGGCGCGCGTTACGCCAGGCTTGCCCAGGCCAAAGGAATCCCCAACGGGAGTCTCGCCGTTGAGCGTCGTTTGATAGGTTCCGGGTTCTCCCGACCGGTTGGTCAAAAAGTAGCTGAGCGGCGTCATATTGTGCTGTTTGGCAATGCGGTCATAGGCCTCGACATTAACGACCGAGGTCTGCGCGCCGAGCGACACGGGCGCCGCCATCACGCCCTTGCCACCAGTTTCCTCATTTTCGATCTCATACTCGTAATAGACCATCGGAATCGTGTAGAGCACAGCCTTGTCACCCTCGCCGGCATGCGACTCATAGCTTACGCTTGCGCTGACCGTGCGCTCGCTCCGGTAGTCATAGCATCCCTCGGCGGCAAAATCGACTGAAGCATTCATCGCGACCAGGGGCGGACCGGTCTGCACCTCGACGGCAACGCCCAACTCGGCGCCAATGGTATAGCCCTGGGATGTCCCCGTGCCCTTTTCCTCTCCGTATGACGTGCCGCCCAACACCAGATAGCCGTATGCCTGCTCCAGATCCTCAACATAGGGCGCATCCTGCAGCACGGCAAGCACGCGCGGGTTGGTATAGACCTTGTAGCGGTCCTTGTACGTGATCTTGACGCTGTCGTTGTCGACATCGGGCAGCGCGAGCGAGATAAATGTGCCGTAGGTAGTGCCGCGACGGTTGCTCTCGCTAATCACCTGCTCCTCGCCGCGGCGCACCTTTCCGTTCTCGTCGAGCGAAAAATGCGAGGCGGTCATCCAATAGTAGTCATCGTTCTTGCGCAGGTCCTCGTCGCGGTGCTTGCCCACCACGGCGATAAAGCTCTCGTTATAGCGGTCCGAACCCGAGACGCTGCCCGCCTTGACGTCGCTGATCCACACCTGCTCTATACCCTTGTGGTCATGCTTGTTGCTGCTGTTGTATTGCTGACCGCTCATGCTCATGGTTCCGACCATGGACCCCAAGCCCTGAGCCCCGCTCTGTGCCGTGTTGCAGGCAAAGTCGCGGAACACATCGCCACCCACGAGCACCTCGTCGACCGCCAGCTGCTCGGACAGGCCGTCAAGGTTGGCAGTGGCAAGGGCAATAGGCGCCAAGGTGCACGGATAGCGCTTATCCTGAGCGCTATCCTTCCATGCGCTGTTGGGCACATGCATCAGCCCATAGGAGTCGAGGAGCCCGTCTCTGTATTCCTTACAATCGGAAAGCTTGAACTCGCCAGACTCCGAGTCAAAATACGCGTAGCGGTACAGCGCGCCGTACAGCCCCTTGCTGCCGTCAGAAGCGCCGTAATCAAAAGCGCTGCGTTGCCAGTCATAGCCCGCAAGAATAAGGCCCGTGACGGTTTCACCCGTCTTCTTTCCTTCTTCATCGTAGGCGGCAAACGTGCCGAACGTCGCATTCGCAGCGACCATGGTCTTGCCGTTCGCGGAGAGGGAGATTGCGCCCGCGTCGCCCAGAGCATCGACATGGACGAGCGCACCCTTGGATGCATCCCACGAAAACAGCTCGCAATGCGTCGACTTATCAATATTCTTCTTGCCGTAGGGTGCCGAGACCACGATGGCGAGGTCATCGCAAAAATCGCGATCGAGGTCGCCGGCCGCTAGCGAAACGACAGGAGCTGACTGAAGCTGCGTCCAGGAGTCGTTCCCGCCCTTGTTGTGCGTGGTGTAGTCCGCGGCGTTTCCGGCATCGATCTTGACGACGCTTTGCTTCCAGTTGCCGCCCTCCAAGTCATACATGTCGACTACAGCCTTGCGCACGCCGTTCTCGTCGACATAGCAGCCCGCGTAGACAAAAAGCTCGTCGACGCCGTCGCCATCGACATCGCCCGCCTCGACATCAAAGACGGCGTCGTGCTCTTGCAGGTAACCGGCATCCAGGTACTTAAAACGGCCTTCGTACATCATATTAGTGTTGACCGTCACCGGCAGGTGTGTGTCGAGAGTGCGCGTACGCCCGTTGCTAAACGAGTAGAGGACCAGCTCAACCTTTCCGGCGTATGACTTGCCGTCAATCGTCGTGGAGGAACTGTCGCCGTAGGCACGGAGCTCGGCAACGCGGCTCTTTTTGCCCGTGCTGGCGTCGCTGCAGAACTCAACACTCGTGGCGTGAATGCTGAGAAACCGTTGTTGTCGTTGGCGAGTACTGTTGAGGACTCATTGTTGCTTAGGTACGACCAGGTGCCGCCACCGTAGTCGCTATGCTTGTAGAGATCGCTGTTCGTATCGAAGTTGTTGACGTTTTGCCAGAACTTTGCGGCGCCCCACACACTTCCATAGCCATCGGTGAGTTTGCTGCTGCCGCCAATGTCACCGCGCTCGACGTTCTCGAGCTTGTCGCGCAGAGTGTAGCGATTGCCATGGCTACCGTTAGCTGCCATATAGACCTCGCTGCGCGTGGCAAACGTCGTGGGGGTATCAGTGGAATAGGGGCCAACGGTATCGGCCGGAATGTCCTCGCTCGTGCCCAGACCCAGGGCTTGATAATCCTGCTCGGTCATATCGGTGATTGCGGGCGCGTCTGCCGCCTGGGCAACCTGGGGCGTGGCCGTGAAGCAGGCGACGCTCGTGGCGATCAACGCAGCAAGCGCCGCCGTCCCAACAAGCGGGATTTTCGACAGCCTACGGATACGGGGGTGTGGAACGTACATGAGGGACCTCGCTTTATTCGAGTGGAGTGGACTCATTTTTGCAAATGATACATCCGATGCCCGATATCACGTGTCTCATCTTCGCCAACGGCGTGTCTCATTTTTGAGAATCCGAGATGCCGCGGAAATCTTATCCCAGCTCAAAGGCCATTTCTGGGATGTATTTTCCGTCGAGTGCCTCATCGGGAAACTCCATCCCATTTCAAGCGTCGATTCTGGGACGCATTTTCCCCTTAGACCCTCAACCGGAAACCGCATCCCACTTTGAGCGCAAATTCCGGGATGCATTTTCCGCTTGAGCCTCATTGGGAAAATGCATCCCGTTTCTTGACCGAATAATGGGACGCAATTTCCCGTTGGAGCGCCTTTGGGAAAGTGTGTCCCACTTCGACCGCCCAGAGTGGGATGCACTTTCCGCAAAGCACCTCAACGGGAAACTACGTCCCATTCCAAAGGCAAATTCCGGGACGCATTTTTCGAAAGCCTGCCCATCCGGAAAGCCCGTCCCACTTTGGACGCATCCGGGCACGGAACCATCGACCTATCAGGCCTCCCATCAATAAAGAGGCGTCCTCCCGGACGGCGGGGCACGAAGTTCATCGCGAGTTCCGCACGCAAAGAAGGCCACTTAATGTGGCCTTCGTCTTGCGCAGGACTGTAGAGCAGGGAACTTCGTGCCCGCCGCCCGGGAGGGCGTTGCGTTTAGAAGATGGACCTAACGCTTATCCCTCCGGGATAAAAGCAGCGCGGCCATGAAAGCGATGATTGCAAGCGTCAGCAACACCAAGAGCAATGCGAGCGTGCTGTCGCCGGTTGCCGCCAGGCCAAACAGACCGGGGCTCTTACTGCCAGCAGGTTGTACGGGAATCTTCTCGCCATCGTCCTCGGCGGTGATTTCCCAGCGAATGGTCTTGCTTGCGTCGGCAAGCTCGTTGCCCACCGACGTCGGGACACTTAGTTGCAGATTGAGCACCGTGCTGCCATCGCTCGTGAACGTGGCGACCTGCGTGGGATAGGCGAACACGCTGCCCGGCGTTCCCGTCTGGAGCCAACCGTCAGACGCATCGCCAGCCGACGCCGTTAAGGTAATGGGCGACAGCAGGTGTGCCGTCTCGTGATTGACAACGGCCCGCACAAACACGCGTACCTGGGACTTTACGCCCGTGGCACGAACCTCGATCTGCTGCTCGCGCGCATCGCCGGGCATTAGATCTTTAAAGGCGGGAAACAGATCGGGCTCCCCCGAGGAGCCCGTCGCCCCCGTTACCGTCAGCTGGCGCGCATTTCCGTCATAGGCAATCGCGGGAGTATCGGCAAACGCACGGGCGGGAACAGCGAGCGCGACCACGCAGAAAATGGCCGCGACCATGCAACGCAAGGAGCGCGCAACACCTTTGCGAATTGGGAATGCCATACTTACGCACCTCCATGCGGCGGCACCAGCACGCCATCATTGACCGTGCAACCCCATGCCTCTTTAACTGCATCGTCGGGCGTAGACTGAATTGCCTGGGTCGAAATGTCGACGACTAGGTTTTTACCATCTGCCTTCTTTTCGGACACGCTCTTGATGAGCACGCCCGTCTTGTCGAGCGGCTTAACAGAAGACGTCCAGTAGTAGAACCCGTCGCTCGCAAGAACCCAAGACGAAGGTCTGTTAGTGGCGGAGGCATCGCCTTTATCGCCCCACTCAATGGTGTAGTCGGTGCCGGCAACCGGCTCATCCCACAGGCGCGCGCCATCCTTATCCTGCCAGTAGATATCCACCGCGACACGCAGGTATGCCGGAGCCGAGCCCGTGTTTTTTACCGAGACATCCCTTTTCACGTTGTCCTTGAGCGTCTCGTCCACCGAAGGCGCCACCGAGCCAAAGCCAAACTCGTTGACCAGCACGCCCGTAACCGAAAGCCACGCAAAGGTGCCGACGACGCCGGCCAAAAGGAGGATGCCGACAAGGAGGGCAACGATCCGCTTGCGCTTAGTCATCCTTGTCCTCCCTCCCCAGCGTGCCGTTTTCCCAAACATTCTTGGCACGCGAGCCGCCATCGACCCATTTGTCCTTCGCGCGCGTGTTGACGCACGTCACCACCGCATCGCCCGCGCTCGAAGCAGACGAAATCGTCAGCTCGGCAGATTTAACGGACGCCTTGCCCGGCGTGCTCAGCTCGCCCTCGTAGCGCCATGCCCAATTCGTGTCTTCCTCGACGGTATAGATGCCCGTCGGCGCGGCAAATTGCACGCTGCCGACATACCAGGTCTCGCCGTTTTCCGGCTGCTGCTTATCGACCTTCACCTCGACCACGCGCGTCTCGGGAGAGGCTCCCTCCGCCGTCTTCGTCACCTTAAAGCGGAACGTCTGTCCCATGGCACTAGCATCGGTAGTCTTTTTAACGATCGTCAGCGCATGAGTCTGGTCAAAGTTGAACACGGCATTGCCGTCGCCTTGGCCGTCTTCACCCGTCTTTTTATACTCCAGACGGTTGGCCAGGTCGAACGAACCATTACCCGAACCCAGGCTGTAGAGCGAGACAAACTTGCCGTTCACAGGCTCTTCCGCCGCAGAAACGCCCTCTGCACCAGGGCCGTAGCTTGCCTGCGTTACCGTAACAGTCAGTTGCGTCCCCATAAACGGCTCGGCAAAGCAGACCTTAAACGGCGCCTTGTCGGCACCGTCATCGACGGTGTTGGCGGCGGCGGGATCGAGCAGCCATTTAAGCTGCGCGGTCATAGTTACGGGGCTCGCGGGATCAGACGTATCGTTGGCAACCACGCGATACGTCACGGGATACAGGTCCATGTCACCCTTGACTGGCTCACTCTTAAACTCATCCCAAGACTTCGCATTGCCATCCGCACCCACATATCGCCACTCCAAGAAGAGCTCACGCTTATCGCCATTGGCAGCAGCCTGTTCATCGAGCAGCGCGACGATCTTGGAGTGGGCGTCCGGATCGTACGCCACGGATTTTTGCTCCATCACAGGATTGCCGTCGTTGTCGTAGACAGGGTTGCCGCTCTCGTCCATTTTGGGAACATCGACCGTGTAGACAAAGCCAGGCTTACCGTCCTGCGCACGCTCGTCGCCCGAGTCGACCGTCGCCGTAAAGATGACCGCCCCGTCGACGCTGTGATAGCGCACCTTATACGGCGTGACCTTGTACACCGCGGTATACGTCGCGCCCTTAAAGGGTTCACTACCCTCGAGGGGATACTTATCGTCTTCGGTCATCAGAGTGTATTTACTATCGGATTCATAGTCACGCGACCAGCCGACAAAGTCGTACTTGGTGCCATCCCTGCCGACAACCTCAGCTGTAGCTCTTACTTCCAGCGAAATTTGATCGCCAGAGTCGGTGCGCGAAAGAAAACGCACGGAATCGGGGTTATCCAGATTGGCATCGATATTCGATTGGACAATTACCGCGCTGGCACGGTAGACCGGGTACAGCTCCATGGGGGCGTTAACCACAGTGTTTGTATTCACCATGGGGAGGCCGTCCGACCAAATGACATAACCGTTGCCGGATGCCGGTTTAGTTTCCGTCCAGCCTACGAAGGCATTGTATGCGTTCGTTGCAGCATCGATGTCGCCAACGTTATACGTCGGCAGTGGCATGCCATCCTTAAGGCTGCCGAGCGTATTGCCCTCCTGCGCGAGCTTGCCATCGATATCGGTGTCGTTCAGGTGATACACCACCGCAATGGGCGTGTAGTAGGCCACAAACGTATAGGGTTTACCCGGCTCCACGGTATAGGAATAGGTATTGCCGCCTTCGCCCGTCGGATCGAGCTTCTTTACCGTTCCGTCGGGAAGCTCGATCTCGAGCTTCTTAAGCTGATAGGCGCCACCAGTACCGTCGGCATACACCGTCGTCGTAATGTCGGGGCTCACCGTAGCCACCACGTCACCGTTCTGCTGAGGATCAAGTTTAGGCGTAATGTCGAATCGCGGAACATTGATGCCCGACGTTCCATCAAAGCCCTTGCGGTGCAGGTTGGTGGTGTAGTTAACGTTATATTTTACGTATACGGGATAGGCATCCTGCCACTGGGTAACCTTGGACGCGTCGGTCGCCAAGTATGGCGTCGCCTTCTCCGGATCGCTCGTCACATAGGGGTCGTTGGCGACATCATAGATATATTTCCAGACGGCAGAATCCTTCTTGACCTCGGCGGTCGAAATCCAGCCCAGGAACTTATAGCCCGGCACGGCCATGTCGGCATCGGTCGGGGAAGCTTCGAGGGTCAGGGGGCTCTCATACGATCCTTTCTCACCATCTTCTGGTTTTTCGGCCACTTTAACCGACTTATTAACATGCGGGTAGTAATACGTGAACGTCGGATCCGCCCCGTTCACCTTGGTCTGCAGCAAGTTACTCTCATAGCGCCGCGTGGCAGTCCTCACGACATTATCGCCCTTGTTGTAGAAATTAACGTCCGTGGTAATCATCGCGCGAACGTAGTACTTCTTATCTGTACGCGCTATGCTCTCGATGGGATTTTTCACATATGTCCAATATTCACCATCGCGCTCAAGCGTCCAGAAATTCAGGCGATAGCGATCATTCACCAGTTTGGCCGTTACGTTCAGCGAAGCCGAAGTCCAAGTATCGCTTAGAGTTGCAGCGCCTGGAAAATCAGTATCGGCATAGAGGTTTTTTAGAGTATCGGCTCCCGTATCGTTTTTAACGTTGTGCGAGTACGCGTTAAGGGGACTCACGACAAGGGTTTCCTTCGTGAAGCGCGTGCCACACGTTTCGTCATACCTATCCTTTATACCGTGGTCAACATGCTCCGGACCCCAGTGGACGACGTTTTCACGCACGAAGGTACTACCGACGTTTTCCTCAAAGGGCGTTTGATAGCGATTCCAAACGGAACAAAGTAGCTTGCTGTCCGTAAACTCATGGTTGGTATAAGCCCGAACGTAATAATCCACTCGGTACTCAAAGCGGGCGATGTAGGTATGCGGCGCGGTTAAATCGACATCTGCGGGGAGCGTATAGCTGGGATCGCGGCTTACGCGCACCTCGAGCGGAGCATCCTCGGTTCCCTTGTTTTCGTACCAACCCAAGAAGCGATAGCCATCGGGCAGCTTGCCGCCATTGGACAGGGGCGTACCTTCCGTGTTGCACACCTGTACCGTGTAGACGCTGGTGCCGTCCTCGGTAGTCTGGACGTCGACATTGGTTTTGCCCACACCGTCGCGCAGAGTCTTATCGTCGGTTGTGTCCTGCTCATTGCCCTCGAACACCGTTATGATGTTCGACACGTAGTCGCTGTACACCGGGTAGAAGTCGGTAGGACGGACAACCGTGATCTCGCAACCCGCAGGATAAAAAGCTCCCTGATTTTTAAGCTCGGCTAACTGAGTCGAGGTGATGGCGGCATAGCCACCATTCATCCCCGCCTCGCTGCTAGGCTGCGTGGTCCAGCCGATAAATGTCGCGGTAGGCTTCAAGTTGCCGCGATCCGCGGGGGCAGCGGGCGTCAAACCCACGCCATAGCGGTACCAATCAGTTGACTTGCCGTGCGCAGCACCGGTTTTCCAATCAAGCGTCTCGCCCTTAACGTTATAGAACAGCACCTGTGCCTCGTACGAAGCGATAAACAGGTCATTGCCCTCAAAAGCCTTGGCCCCTTTCGCGTTATCGGCAGTATAGGTTGACGTTTCGTCGTGCAACTCGCTCTTCTGGACCTGCTTGCCAGCAGCCACAGCATCGGCATCGGTCTTGCCGTCAAACCAGCTGTTGTCTTGTCCAATTCGATTCACTTGCACATCGGGCTCGCGGAACCAGCCCATAAAACGGTAGCCGCCGTTCTCCCCGCTCAGCCCCTCAGGCTTTGCGGAGGTATCCTGCTTAAACGTTACCGACGTATCGCCCTGGGCCAAGCCCTGGGCCGTTCCCGCCAGCACGGCACTCACGGCAAAGGTATACGGATCAGAGGTCGCCTGATCAATACCGAGTTTGGTTGCCTCGATGGTCGCGATGCCTGCACCGGGAAAATCAATCGTCGCCTTAACGCTCTGGCCATGCACGGGAATATTCAGTTTGTAGTCCATCGCCCACTCATTGGGGTGTGAGTCATTCAGATACGCATCGTTAGCAGTCGAGCGCATGGTGCCGGCACAGAAGTCGTAATCATGCTGCTCCCACAGCTCACGTGTGACGTAGCGTTCGTCGTCCCAGGGACCGAATCCGGCACCGGATACCGTGCCATCACCCGCAAGGGCGTAAATCTTCTTCTTGGCTGCCGTACCCTGACTAAACCCGGATAGGCTGACACTGGGCTTGAAGTAGCAATCAGTGATAGTCGCATCACCCGCATTAGCGCGTGCAGCAATACCGCCCAGGTTCACGTCGTTTTGAATAATGGGGATCACGGCGATGGGGTTGTACTGGCGCGAGCTCAAATCGCCGGCGAAATGGCTGCGAGTGATTTCATTACCGCTCTTAGACAAGATGCGGCCTGCAAGACCGCCCGTCCAAGCGCGCGTTACGGAGACAACGCCCACGTAAGAAGCAGCATAGCTATAGCATTTCGCCGTTGAAAAGCAGTCAATGACTTTAGCGCCTTCTGCCATGCAGCCCACAAAACCCGAGGCGTACACGTTGTTGCCGCCCAGGGCGCCAATGGCCACATCGTATTTATTGGTAACGTCGGTCATGCCCTTCTCGGCAATCGAGCCATCCTCGTTGCGCGTAGGCGTCACGCGGCAATACTCGATGGTCGAGTTCTTAACGTAGCCGGCAAACGCCGCCATATACAGGCCCTCGCCACCGATTGCCTGTACGCCCGAAGTCGTGTTGTTAACGGCGCGGCCACCACGGACCTCGCAGTTGTAGAGGGTGCAACCATCGAGCTCGCCGGCAATCAGGCCCCCCTCAAAACCCGCATTGGTAATCACGTTGAGCATGTTGTTGGCGCACGTAACGTGCAGAGTGCTCTCCATGACCATGACATTTTCGAAGTGGGTGTTGATCGCCCTGCCCACGATAATGCCGCCGCGGAAGTCAGCCCAAATGTTGGCATCCTTGACCAAGAAGTTCTTGATGGTGGCGCCATCGGTCTCGGCAAAAAAGCCCGTGTCGCGCTCGGGATCCAAGACCTTATTCTCGTAGTTCAGGCCCTTCACGGTATGGTTTTGACCGTCAAAGACGCCCTTAAAGGGATGTTCTTTGTTGCCAAAGGAGAGGTGCTTGACCGTATCCGCAACAATGGCGTTCATATCATCATCGTTAAGAACGATATCGTTATCGAGATAGACGCGCCACTGCGACGTGTCGCGCTGTCGCGACAGCGCGACACACGCCAGGAAGTCGTTCCTGTTTGTGATATGGAATTCGGTCTTGTCCTCGGGCACATCCTCGGCATACGCTGCCGCCGGCAGCGCTACAACGCAGCAAAGGGCGATTGCCACCACAGCGATCAGCCTGCCGAGCACGCCTCGGTTCATGTTCTTAATCTCCATGGGCTAGTTCGCCTCCGGCCAGCCCACGACGTCGAGCACGTCGAGGACGGTATCGTTTGCCTGCTGGTTTTTGGCCTGCACGGCCTGGACGTCGATATCGAGCCTGTATGAGCCGCCGCGCGCGGCATCGTGGTAGTCGCCCACAAATCGCAGCGAGTCCATGAGGCTCTCCGTCATGGCACCGGAATCGAGCACGCCCCCGCGTCCGGCCAATCCGCGGTAGTAGTACCACCCATCGCCGCCATCGATCCACGGGGACCCCTCGCCCGCGTTCACGTGAAAGGCGACGTTGCCCGAGGCGTCCGCACTCGAACCGTCGGGCGCCACCGACGTCATGCGCAGACGAGCGCGAACGTACTCAGGCTGCGCGCCGGCGTTCTCCACGCGCACAATGCGGCTGATGTCAGAGCCCCCGGCCTTGGTATCGGGATAGTCACCGCGCTCGTCGGCCTCAAACGGAATCTCCTCGCCCTGCTCGTTTAGGGTGTATTCGCAGACTCGTACCTTCACGCTGCCAAACGATAGGACGTTGTTCGCCGGAACCATATCAACGGTAAAAGCCAGCGTGCCACACAGGCACGCCAGGGCCAACAGCGCCATCGCGGCAAGCGCCAAGGTGCGTTTCTGATTGTCGGAAAGATTGTTGAGCATTACGTTCGCCAATCGTCGATCAAAAGGGGACCGAGATCCCGGCCCGAAAATGGGGATGGGGAGCGGGCTGGGATCTCAGTGGGGGTGGGGCTACTACTGGTTCTTAATGGTATTAGCCCAAGTCTTGGCCTGAGTGACGGCGTTGTCAGCAGCGCTGGTGTTGCCGTCCGTCTGGTCGGCTCCGAAGATGTAGGCGGAAACCTTCATCGTGGGGTTCCTGGCGACCATGGAGCCCTCCAGGGTGCCCGGGAACACAACCTTGCTAAAGAGCTCGCCGGTGTAGACGTCCTCAGTAGCGCTCTTGGCGGAGAGGGCAACAGGTTTGCCATCGGTAGCACCCTTGGCGTACATGAACAGACCGCTCAGGTACTGGCCGTCGGCAGAGGAGGTCACCTGTCCATCAACCGGCTTCCAGTTGTCGTTGAGGGCGAAGTACGGGGTGTTCTCGGCAGCGGTGTCATCCTTGACCATGGCGTTCTTCACGTAGATGAACACGTAGGCGTCGTCTGAGCCCTTCGCGATGCCAACGTTCGGGTTCTTATCGGTGCTGGAGCCAGGAACAATCTTGGAGTTGTCTTTCCACTTGGTCTCGAACAGATAGGCTTTGTCGGTATTATTATCGGTGCCAGGCTTATCGGGCTGGTCGGGATCGGGCTTCTTTTCGGGAATGTTGATGCTGCCCACCGTAAACACGTTGTTCAGCGTCTGCGTGGCTGTCAGCCATGCATAGGTGCCCACGCCGGCAGCCAGCACCAGCAGCAGCAGGGCGGCAACGATGCCGTAGCGTTTTTTCTTCTTGTTTTCCATCGTTCTCTTCCTTTCGAAAACCGACTTCCCCGGCAACGGCCCTTGCCGCCGCCGACACCTCTCCCTGCTGCTATGAACGCCGCTCTCTCACATGCGCGCGGGTATGCTTGCCCGCAGGCTCGTCGGGAACCATCCGATCGAGCACTATCGACGCCGCGACCAGCAGCGCCAGAACGGCCACCACAACAAGCAAACCGGGCATCGTCGTGCAATATGCGTTAACGAAGCCCAGGTAAGGGACACAAAAAGAAACGACGCCGATCACGCGTGAAAAAGGCGTCTGCTCGGCGTCGTGCATGATGCTTCCATCTGCATTTTTGTTTGCGATTCCCTGCGTGCTGATCGTCTGCGCCACAGGGTCGACCTCGTACACCTGGTGGGTCACTACGGCGCCGTCCGATCGGTAAAAAGTTGCATTGTCACCCACGGCAATATCCGATGGCTCAACCTGGCGAACAAACACCATGGAGCCAACGGGAAGCTTGGGATCCATAGAGCCCGAAAGCACTGCAAAAGGCGTGTATCCAAATGCGCGGGGAGCAAAAGAAACAACGGCAAGGGCTATGACAAGCGCAAGCGCCAGACTGCTAAGAAGTGCAATAAAACGTTTGAGTCCGCGAGTCATCAAAACGATTAATCCATCCCCATCGAGGCCTTATTCGATCCCCTGAAGGGGCAGTCGCTTTCCTCGGGCACCGCAAGGCACTAAAAAGTGAGTTCGAAAAAAAGCCAATTTGAATTCTTTTCGTAACAAAAACGTTAGCGATATCCTGCATTTTTATCAAGCTCTCAGCGCCAAACGCTACCAATTTAGGCGTAAGCGGTCATTTATCCCCATACCGGACTGCCATATCCAATATCTACTACCTGTCTCTTATACACATCTGACGCTGCCGACGACTAGTCGAGTGT
>CABSMX010000041.1 GCA_902478945.1 uncultured Collinsella sp. | reverse complement strand
ACAGCTACCTGTCGGGCCGTGCCGTCAACATCTCGGAGCCCACGCGCATCATCGGTGCCCCCGGTGAACTGGGCGCCACCAAGACTCGCGAGCTTTCCGATCAGACGCGCGCCATGGTGCGTCCCGTCTCGGGCGTGAGCGGGCAGAATACCACCCGTAGCTCGGTTTCGGGCTCCACCGGCTCCTACGAGGTCGAAGAGCCCAAATCCAACAAAAACAAGATCATCGCCGCCGTGGTGGCAGCGGTTGCCGTCATCGGCATCGTGGTGGCCTTTGCCACAGGACTCTTTGGCGGCGAGCAGGTCACCGTTCCCGATGTACTGGGCAAGGACCAGCAGACTGCCGTCGAGCTGATCAAGGAAGCCGGCCTCGAGGTCGGCACCATCGACCAAAGCTACAACGACGATGTCGACGAGGGCAAGGTCGCCGAGCAGACGCCCAACGGCAACACCAAGAAGGCCAAGGGCACCAAGGTGAACCTGGTAATCTCCAAGGGCCCCAAGCCCTCCGAGAAGGTTGAGGTTCCCCGGCTTGTCGGCCTGACCAAGGACCAGGCAGAAGCCGCGCTGGCAAGCGTTGGCCTGAAGGGCAACGCCTCCGAGGAGGCCAACGAGGCCGATGAGGGCCAGGTCTTTGAGCAGGGCACCGAAGCCGGTAAGGAAGTCGCGAAGGGCACGACCATCTCGTACAAGGTCTCGAGCGGCCCGGATATCACGTCCGTCCCCGATCTGACCGACATGACCGAGGCCCAGGCGCGCAACGCCCTCGATATGGCAGGCTTTGGCGTCGACGTTAGCTACCAGGAGAACGACTCGGTTACCGAGGGCACCGTGATCAGCTGGAACCCCAGTGGCAAGCAGAAGCCCGGCGCCACGATTACCGTTGTCATTGCCAAGAAGTCCGGCAAGGCCAGTGTTCCGGGCAACCTGTACGGCAAGAGCATCTCCGCCGCCGTCACCGCGCTCAACAACGCCGGTTTCTATAACATCGGCTTCTGTGACCAGAACGGCAATCCCGTAAGCGGTAACGAGGATGCCACCGTTACGGGCGTCTCCCCCACCGGCAAGCAGTCCACCGACAGCACGATCACGCTAACAGTCGCACTTTCTGGCTCGGGCTCTGACTCTGGCTCGGGCACGGGTGACGATTCCGGTACGACCAACTAGTCGCCACCCCACCGCTCATCACGGCTCTCGCCGCAAACATATTCGCTCACAGGCGCCCGCTTGCTCCCCCAGCAAGCGGGCGCCTCGTTTTTGACATGGCATGAACCAGAAGAGCCCGGCACCGTAGCGGTACCGGGCTCGATATTCCTCTGGTGCCCCCGGGCGGATTCGAACCGTCGACACCCGCTTTAGGAGAGCGGTGCTCTATCCCCTGAGCTACGGAGGCATGTTGTACTAGTGTAGCAGATTTACTGCATTGCCATACGTCGCATGACTAGACTTCGAAGTTGCGGTGGAATAGTTCTTGTCCGAAGCATCTAAAGCCGTATTTAGGAACTATTTCACCGCAACTTATGAGGAGCTAGTTGCCTTTGTGGAAGAGGTTTTTGATGACGGAGGGGATGCTCTTGGCGCCCTTGGCCGTCACATCGATAAAGTCGGGCGAACGCACGAGCTTATTCTCGTCGACGTACTTGCGGACCGCGCGAAGCGTCTCTTTGTCGTCACGCGTCGAAAACGTAAAGTGACCGTTGTCCTTGGTGAAGATGGCAAAACGCGTGATCTTCTTGGTGCCGCGCAAAACCTCGGCGGCAATATAGTCGACCTCGCCCCACGGGATTTGAATATAATCCTCGGGATTGCGCTCGTTATAGTACTCAAACGCCTTATTGCCCACCATCACGTTACCGTGGCTGGTAAGCCCCATCAGGCAGGTTGCCGGCGTTGCCAGATCGACCGTGCTGTTCTGAGATTGCGCCATACGCGCCTCGCCCTCCAATAAAAACAATCGGACCGCATCCAGTGTACCCACCGGGTGCGGTCCGTTTCAATGGCTCAAAAGCCCTTACCTAGCAACTCTCGGTCTTAAGCCGAAGCGTGCTTACATGAAGCCGCAGAAGCGACCGATGATGCCGACGGCGAAGAGAGCCAGGATGATGACGATCGGGCTAACCTTCTTCTTGAGGAGCTTGCAGACCAGCAGGGTCAGGCACACGGCGGCAAGGCCGGGGATGAGCTGATCGAGGTTGGCCTGAAGCGTGGTGACCTTCATCTGATCAAGGGCGGTAGCACCGACGGAGTTGTACATCGTCAGCGCTTCCTTGATACCCTCAGAACCGGAGGGCAGGCTAGCCCAGTCGATAAAGGCGCCAGCAGACTGCTTGACCGTGGAGACGATCGGGGTGAAGGAAATGGACACCCAGCGCTCGACCAGGGCGCCGATGATGAACATACCCAGGATGGAAGCGCCCTCGGTGACCTTGCCCATCAGACCACCGGAGAGGTCCTTGGCGATGGAGGAGCCGACCTTGTAGCCAAACTCCTGCGTGTACCACAGGAAAGCGTAACGGATGATGTTCCACGCGAAGAAGAACAGCAGCGGACCGACGATGCTGCCGGACATGGCCAGGGAAGCGCCCAGAGCGCCCAGAATCGGGCGAAGGGTGAACCAGAAGACGGGGTCACCGACGCCGGCGAGCGGGCCCATCATACCGACCTTGACGCCCTGGATGGCGACGTCATCGATCGGAGCACCGTTGGCGCGCTCCTCCTCGAGGGCGAGGGTAACGCCAATGACGGGGGCGGAAACATAGGGGTGGGTGTTATAGAACTCCAGGTGGCGCTTAAGAGCGGCAATCTGGTCATCCTTGCTGGTGTAGAGCTTCTTGATCGCAGGGATCATTGCGAAGCACCAGCCGCCGTTCTGCATACGCTCGTAGTTCCACGAGCCCTGAAGGAACTGATGACGGAAGCAAACCTTCTTGCGGTCAGCCTTGGTGAGCTGAATCTTGTTCTCTGCCATATGTATCACTCCCCTCCTACTCGTAATCGTTCAGAATGTCGCCGAGCGGGTCGCCGGAGCCACCGCCCGTGCCGCCACCCTGCTTGGCCAAATCCTTAAGGCCAAGGTAGATGAGGGCAAGGGAGATGCCGATGAGGCCAAGGGCGATCAGCGTGAGCTGAGGGATGGCAGCAAGGACAAAGCCGAGGATGAAGAACGGCCAGGTCTCCTTGGTGGCCATCATGTTGATGACCATGGCGTAACCGACGGAAGCGACCATGCCGCCGCCGACAGCCATGCCGCCGGACAGCCAGTCGGGCATAGCGTTAAGCGCGTTGGTAACGGCCTCGGCCGGGATGACGCACAGAAGCACTGCCGGGATGGCGATACGAAGGCCCTGCATGAGGATGGCAGCATACTGCCAGCGCTCGATGCCGGAGAAGTCGCCCTTCTCGGCGCAACCGTCCATGGCGTGAGCGATAGCGGTAGCAATGGTACGGCAGATCATGGTCAGGAACAGACCAGCGACCGACAGCGGGACGGCGACGGCGATGGCCGCGGTAACGGCCTTGGCCGAATCAGTGGCGCCGCCGTTGAGGGCGAGCACCATGATGATCGAAGAAGCGACCGAGGCCAGAGCGGCGTCAGGCGCGACGGCGGCGCCGACGTTAGCCCAGCCAAGGGCCATCATCTGGAGCGAACCGCCCAGGAGGATGCCCTCCTGAAGGTGACCGGTTACGAGACCGATAAGCGTGCATGCCACGAGCGGCTGATGGAACTGGAACTCATCCAGAACGCCTTCCATACCGGCAAGCAACGCGACAATCGCAACAAGCAGAATAGTGATTGCAGACATGTATCGGACCCTCCTTTACTATGCTTGAGCGGCCAGTTCGGCCTTAGCTTTCTTCAACATGGCGTCGAGATCCTCGGAGGCATCCGAAGGAACCTTGCGGACCTCGAACTTGACGCCCTTGGCCTTGAGGGCCTCGAGGGTCTTAACGTCGTCATCGCCCATAGCGACGGCGTTGGTGACGACGACCTTGCCCTTGGAGTGAGCCATGGAACCGATGTTGACTTCCTTAATGTCGACGCCGGCCTCGATGGCCTTGAGCAGATCCTGCGGGTTCTCGAAGAGCAGCATGGCCTTGGTGTCACCAAAACGCGTGTCCTTGACGACCTCGGCCATCTTCTTGATAGGCACGACGTTGGCATGGACTCCCGGAGGGGCAGCCTGCTCGATCATGGTCTTGCGGAGCTCGTCGTGAGCAACACCGTCGGAAACCACGATGATGCGGTTGGGGTTGATCTGCTTGGTCCACGTGGTGGCCACCTGACCATGCAGCAGACGGGTGTCGATACGGACGTGGGCAATCTTGATATGCCCGTCGCCGATAACCGTTCCCGGAGGGATGGCGCCTGCAGGAGCAGCGGCGGCCGCAGCCGGCTTCTTCTCCTCGGGCTCCAGAGACTCGGGCTTGACGCGCACGCCAGCCTTAGCCTCAGTCACGAGATGTTTTGCGATCGCATGTGCAGTGTTCTTTGCGTCAAAGCGCTGCGAATATGCCTCGATGAGCATAGGCAGGTTGACACCGGTGACGATAGCCCAGGAATCGTGGCCCTCGATGAGCCCGCTGATCTGGTTGAACGGCGTGCCGCCCCACAGATCAACGAGGAAGAGTACCTGCTCCTGGTCGTCGAAGGAAGCGACTGCTTCCTCGACCTTAGCACGGAAGTCGTCGGGGCCCATGCTCGGCTCGAGCGAGACCACGGCCACAGACGGCTGATCGCCAAAGACCATCGAGCCCGTCTGCTTGATTCCAGCTGCCAAGTCCCCGTGGCTAGCAAGAACAATACTTACCATCACATAACCTCCTTTTTGTCTACGTAATTCCTACACGACATGAAAGGAGTATACCTGTTTGGTTTGTGGAATTATAGCTAAATCCGCAAAAGGTTGGATTATTTGTTTAAATGTCTAAGTTTGTTACAAATTGATTACGTTGCTGGTTTTCGACTCATTACCCGCCAGAGCGTCGCTCATCAAGCCATGTACTTTACAGATACAAGCAGGCTGTTCATTAATAATGATTTTAAGCAAGTGCGAATGTACTTGTACTACTGCTATTTTGTTTAAACAGACATGACTTGACTATTTTCGTGACTTATGCACTACGAAACTACTCAAAAAAGTTGCGGTGGAATAGTTCTTGTTTAAGAGCCAGAAGGCTGGATTTAGGAACTATTTCACCGCAACTTATAGGGGATTCTAGGCGATGTGGAGAGGGTTGGCGGCATCGACGGCATCGGGGGCGTCGGAGGGGTCATCGGGGACAGCGCCTGCCGGGTCCTCGTCGGGGGTCTCGATCTGCTTAATCATGACCTCCTGGCCCTGCAGCAGGTATGTCTCGCCGCTGCCGCAATGGGGGCAGGTCTTGCCGTGCTCGACCGTCGCGTAGTCGCGGCCGCATGCTTCGCAATGCGTCACGGCCTCGACGGGCTCCACAATAAGCTCCGCGCCCTGCGTGATGGGCTTTTTATCTGCCGCCCAGCGCCAAGCGTCGAGCAGGAGATCGGGAACGACGCCCGAGACCTCGCCCAGCAGCAGCGTGACGCTCGAAACGCGACTCACGCCATTGGCACGCGCCACGTTCTCAACATCGCGAATGATGTGATAGACGATTCCCAATTCATGCAAGGCGAAAACCCTTCTGCAGCGGTTGATACGATGTCAATCCAATATCAGCGAGCGGCGATCCAGGTGCCCCAGGTTGCCCCGAAACAAGGCGTCCGCTGGGCTTTTGCCCGCGGCGCCGAAGTTGAGGGGCAAGATGGGGTACCTGGGCGCCGCGCAGCGTCGGCAGTGCCGCCGTTCGTCAGAACGGCGGAACCTAACTACTTCTTCCCAAATTTAATCTTAATTGCACGCTTCAATGCGTACTTGCCGAGGCTTGGGAGCTTTTGCTCGTATTTGACCATCGTGGAGCACTCGGGGCGATTGCGATCCAGGTGGATGGCGTCGAACGCACACTTGGTGGTGCACAGACCGCAGCCGATGCACTTGTTGGGGTCGACGATCGAGGCGCCGCAGCCCAGGCAGCGGGCGGTCTCAGCACGCACCTGTTCCTCGGTAAAGGTCTCGACGTACTCGCTAAAGGGCGCAGCCTTTTCGCGCTCGCGGTCGATATGCGCCACCTCGCGGCTCGCGTTGTCGTAGCTCTCGATCACGGCATCGTCGCGGTCGAGCGCAGTGTAGCGACGCTGATTGCGGCCGATGGTGAGCGTGGAGCCCGGCTGCACAAAGCGATGGATGGACACGGCGGCCTCGTGACCGGCGGCGATGGCGTCGATGGCAAAGCTCGGACCGGTGTAGACGTCGCCGCCCACAAAGATGTCGGGCTCGGCGGTCTGATAGGTCTGGGGATCGGCAAGGGCGCCCTGGCCGCGGCCAAGCTCCACCTTAGAGCCTGCCAGCAGATCGCCCCACACAATGGACTGGCCAATCGACATGACGACGCGGTCGGCATCGACACGGCGAAGATCATTCTCATCGTACTCGGGCGCAAAACGGCCCTCGTCGTCAAAGACGCGCGTGCAGCGCTTGAAGGTGATACCGCACACATGGCCGGCCTCATCCAGGTGAACCTCCTTGGGACCCCAGCCGCAGCTGATGTGGGCGCCGTCCTCAACGGCCTCGCGACGCTCCTCCTCGCTGGCGGGCATCTGGGCCTCGCTCTCCAGGCAGAACATCTCAACGTGCTCGGAACCCAGGCGGCAGGCGTTGCGCGCGACGTCGATAGCCACGTTGCCGCCGCCCACCACGATGGTGCGGCCGGGCAGCGTGTCGATCTTGCCGTTGTTGACCTCGCGCAAGAAGTCGACGGCCACGGTCACGTCCTCGGCATCCTCGCCCGGAATACCGGCAAGGCGGCCGCCCTGGCAGCCAATAGCCACATAGAAGGCCTTAAAGCCCTGCTCGCGCAGCTCGTCGAGCGTCACATCGCGACCGACCTCCACGCCATAGCGGAACTCGGCACCCATCAGGCGAATGACCTCGACCTCGGCCTCGATAACGTCCTTCTGCAGCTTAAAGCTGGGAATGCCATAGGTGAGCATGCCGCCCGGGCGCTCGTTCTTCTCGAACACGACGGGCTTGTAGCCCTTCTCGGCCAGGTAGAAAGCGCAGGACAGGCCGGCCGGACCGGCACCGATGATGGCAATCTTCTGGTCGAAGCCGCCGGCACGCGTCGGGGTCACCACGGGCGGGACATAGCGGGTCGCGGCATCAAGATCGCGCTGGGCGATAAACTTCTTGATCTCGTCGATAGCCACGGCGGCGTCCACACGACCGCGGGTGCAGGCGTCCTCGCAGCGGCGGTTGCATACGCGGCCACAGATAGCGGGCAGCGGGTTCTCGCGCTTGATGAGCGCCAGAGCCTCATCATAGCGGCCCTGCGCCGCAAGCTTTAAGTAGCCCTGAACGGCAACATGCGCGGGGCAAGCCGTCTTGCAAGGCGCGGTGCCGGACTCGTGCGTCTCGATGCGGTTGTCGTTGCGGTAGTTGGGCGACCACTTGGTGTGATCCCACTTGGTGGCGTCGGGCAGCTCCTGGCGCGGATACTCGGGCACCTGTCCGCCCGCCTTTTTGCTGCAGAGCTTCTGGCCGAGCTTGGCGGCACCGGCAGGGCACACCTCAACGCAGCGACCGCAGGCCACGCACTTGTCCTTCTCGACCTTGGCGACATAGGCCGAGCGCGACAGGTTGGGCGTGTTGAACAGCTGCGAGGTGCGCAGGGCGTAGCACACGTTGACGTTGCAGTTGCAGATGGCGAAGATCTTGTTCTCGCCGTCGATATTGGTGATCTGGTGCACAAAGCCGTTGTCCTCGGCCTGGCGCAAGATGTCGTAGACCTCCTCGCGCGTCACATAGTGGCCGCGGTCGGTCTCAACCACATAGTCGGCCATATCGCCCACGGCGATGCACCAGTCGGCGGGGTCGTCGGCGCAGCCCTCGCCCATCACGCGACGGCTCGCGCGGCAGCTGCAGGTACTTGCGGCATACTTGCCCTCGTATTTGTCGAGCCAATGCTCGATATGCTCGATCGGCACCGAGGTGCTCGAAGCATCGATAGCCTTCTCGACCGGAATGACGTGCATGCCGATGCCAGCGCCGCCGGGCGGCACCATCGGCGTGGCCTTGGACAGTGGGCCTTTGGACGCCTGCTCAAAGAACTTAGCATAGACCGGATGCTCCTCGAGCTGGCTCACGCGCATGTTGAGGAACTCGGCAGAACCCGGCACCAGCATGGGCAGCACCCACTGCTTGGCGCGCTCGGGGTTTTCCCAGTTGTACTCGAGCAAGCCCGTGTAGCTCATGTCGTCGAGCATCTTCTCGATCTGGGCCTCGGGCATGCCGGTGAGCTTGACCATCTCGGGCAGCGTGTAGGGACGGCGCATCTTCATCTTGCAGAGTACCTCGGCCTGCTCGTCAGTCGCGGCCTCGGCAAACGACCAGTACTCGTAGCCCAGCAGCTCGTCGCGATGCAGCAGGCGGTTAGTGCAGTGCTCGCACAGTTTGACGATGGCCTCGCGCGGATGCTCCGGCAGCGGCGGCACAAACTCCGCACCGATATCGGGCTCGGTGTAGCTAATCCCCGGTCCGTTGAGAATCATAGTCGTCCCTTCTCTTGTCGCAGCCTGGCAGGCACGCAGCGCCCCTCTTTTTACGGGCTCGACATGCCCCCACGCCGTTCACCCGTTATTGTTGACATTGTGTCAAAAACAGTATTGACGAACCGTCAACAATATTCAAGACTGTTAGGCGAACGGTCAGGCTCAAACGGATGAAAGGCGGCAAGCACATGAGCAGTAACGCAGCGAACACCTCTGTGGCCGACGCCGTCCCCGCGCCCGACAGCACGGCAAAGCGCTTGACGGGCGACGAACGCCGTCGCGAGATCCTCGATGCCGTGCGCACCGTGAGCTCCGAGCTGGGCGTGTCTCATCTTTCGGTATCGGCCGTGACCAAGCGAGCCGGCTGCACGCGCTCGCTGTTCTACCACTACTTCGCTGACATGGACGCCGCCGTCACCGCCGTCATGGACGAGGCAATCGACGGTTTTATCTCCGAGCTCGAGCAGTGGAATGCCAACCGCACGGTTGGCGACATCGAAGGCGCACTCGACACCGTCGCCCCGCTCTTTAAGCGCCTGGTCGCCAGCGGCCACGAGCTGCCGAGTACGCTCACCTCAAGCAGCGGCGCGCTCTACGGCGGCTTTTTGCACAACGTAGTCCAGCGCGTGGCGCAGTATATCTGCGACACCACCGTGGTGGATTTTGTCACCCATCATGAGCTACGCATCGACCATGTCTACGAGACGTTCTACACCCTCATCATGGGGTTGTTGATGTATATCCGCACGCACCCCGATGTGCCCGACGAGACGGTCAAGGAAATCATCGCCTCGACGCTCCACATCGAGGGCTACACCGCCAAGTATCCGGAGCGCAAACCCCAGAACTGACGACATTTGGCCAAACTGTCCGCGATCAGAAGAGGGGCCGCGGGCGTGTGAAAGGAGAGCAGCATGCTGTTCGATGTTTGGGGTAGCGATACCCTTATCCACTGGGCCGGCTGGGCCATGGTCTTTATTGGCCTGATCGTGCTCAACGAGGTCGGCCGCCGCACCAAGCTGGGCGCGGCGATCATCTTTGGCGTGGCTCCGCTGGCCATGACCATCTACTGCGTCTCCATCGCCATCGGCGTCTCACAGGGCGCCGAGTGGGCGCTCGCCAACCCCACCCATGTGTACCAGAACAGCTGGTTCCACTACGCCAAGGTATACGCGGCGCTGGCCGGTTGCTGGGGCTTCATTGCCATTAAGTACCAGTGGGGCAAGATCGGCAAGGCGCATTGGTTCCGCGCATGGCCGTTTGTGATCGTCGCCATCAACATCATGATCGCCGTCGTGTCCGACTTCGAGAGCGCCTATCACTTCTTTGTCCTGGGCGAGTCCACCTGGGTCACCTCCGAGGGCGCCAGGCAGCTGGCCGGCTGGAACAACGTGTTCAACGGCATCGCCGGTATCATCAACATCTTCTGCATGACCGGTTGGTGGAGCGTCTACGCCTCCGAGGACAAGACCGACATGCTGTGGCCCGACATGACCTGGGTCTACATCATCGCCTACGATATCTGGAACTTCTGCTACACCTACAACTGCCTGCCCACCCACTCCTGGTTCTGCGGCTTTGCGCTGCTGCTGGCGCCCACCGTCGCCGCCTTTATCTGGAACAAAGGCGGCTGGATCCAGAATCGCGCCTTTACGTTGGCCATTTGGTGCATGTTTGCCCAGGTGTTCCCGTACTTCCAGGAGGAGTCCATCTTTGTGACCCACTCCACGCTCGACCCCGGCGCCGCCACCGCGGTCTCGATTGCCGCGCTGGTCGCCAACGTCGCCGCGATCATCTACATCGCCTACCGCGCCAAGAAGCTCGGCCGCAATCCCTACAAGCAGGATGTCTTTGAGGGCACCAGCGATTGGGAGAAGGCTACCGCTCGTCGCGCCAAGGTGGATTACGCGCACGCCGAGTAACATGTTGGTCGCTGTTGGCGCCTGGGCATAGGCCCGCTCGCCAGATTTTCAATCCAATGTCTCGCAGAGCCCCCGGAAAGCGTTTCGCTCGCTTTTCGGGGGCTTTTGTCATTGCGTCTCTATTCATCTATTCAAAAACATGCGCATATATAAAATCGGATTTCAAATCATGCGGCGGCTCTATAGGGTCCCGTTTTTGGGTACAGTGTTGTCCCGATATTGAGCTTGGGGGATATATGAAAGATGAGACGACGGGCCAAGAGGACGCGGTCCAAGATGCAGAAGCGTGTGCCGAGGCCCTGGAGAGCCTAGACCGGATTTCGCTTGACGATGTTGCGTTTGGCAATTCGAGCGTTGATGTACAGGATGAGTCGGAAATCGAGGCGCAGCCCGATGATCAGGATGCAAAAGACGATGGCGCCGCGCCCACCGAAGACGAGGCGGGGCACGAGGAATCCGAATGCGAGGCCGACGACCAGCCCGAATCCGACACGAGCGAGGAAACCATCTTGCTCGACAGCTTGCCGGCCGAAGATTCGCTGACCCGCGAGCTCCCTGGCTTAGGCTCCGCGCCTGCCGTGGACGAGACCATCGCTATGGGCGATATTCCCCTGCCGTCCGTTCCCTCGGCACATGAGGCCGAGGTTCGTCATCGTAAGATGCCGCCCAAGCGCCGCAACCTGATGGTTGCCGGCGTTGTGGCCGTCGCGCTCGTCGCCGGCGGCGCAGGCTATGCTGCCTGGAACGGATATCAGCAAGAGCAGGCTGCCGTGGTTGCCGCAAACGCCCATACCATGATGTCGGTGCAGATTGGCGTGCATGCCGCGGGCCTCGACTGCTCAACTGGCTCCAAGATTCCCGTGCAGGTGAGCGGGCAGGATTCCGACGGTTCTTCCGTGAGCGAAACGCTCTACGTTGACGAGCACGGTCGCGGCATTAAGCTGCTGCCCGGCGATTACACGTTCTCCATCGCCGCCTCCCCCATCGCGGCCGACGGCACCATCTACACCGTCCCGACCACCAAGGCGCAGGTCACCATTAAGAGCGATGGGCAGGATCTGCGCGCTCAAGCCACCTTTAAGCTCAAGGTACCTTCGGCCGACACGGTGACTGACGACCAGATCGATGCCGCCGCCAAGTATGCCGAGGAAGGGGGCGCAAGCTCTGCCGCCGCGGCAAAGATACTCCAGCGGGCGGCAATTACGCGCCGCGATGCCGCCGCCAACGCCGTAAGCGCAAGCGAGGCTCAGTCCGCCCGCGATGCCGACGCTCGGCACAAGGCGACGAACCTGTATCAGCTCGATATTCCGGTTGAGTGGTATGGCAAGGTCGCAACCTGGCAGAACGGCAACACGCTGTGCATTTATCTGGACGGCGACACCAACACACCGCTCGTGACGCTCGTCGCGGTGCGCGATGGCGAGACCTTTACGCCCGACGACGGCGATACGGTTTTGGGCACGGTCAGCCTAGGCAACGGCTACACCGTCTACGCCAGCGGCCCTGTCTATCCGTACGTGATTCCGCAAACCGTTAATGGACACACGCAGAACCCCGTGTCGACCTACCCCATGGATACGGCGATTGAGCTTGTCGAGCTCACGACCGGCAACCGCTACACATACAGCCAGATCAAAAACGACCTGGTCGGTAAAGACGGCAAGGCAGACGCCGCGACCAAACTCGAGACCGACTACCTCGCCCAGATTCTCCTGCCGAGCATCAAAGCCCAGGACTAGTCGGCCCGAAGACAGCCGCCCAACACCCCATCCCTAACGCAGTTGCGGTGAAATAGGGATTGTTTTTGCTGGTCAAACCGCAAAACAGTCCCTATTTCACCGCAACTTATTCGCGGCCTTTTGGGTAGTACTTAGCGCCACGGATCGGCTTCGAACATTGGCTCGCGCTCGGGGCGGCGATCGCTGTAGGGATCGTAACCGTCATCGTCCTCGTTCTCGGCACGGATATAGGGGTCGCGCGGCTTGGGCGCCGGTTTGGACGTGGGCTTGGGCGTCAGCGCACTTGTCTTGATCTCGTCTTTCATCTGCATAGCTCCTTGCCATGTACTCATGCTCAACATCATCGATTGTCGCACGAAAAAGGGCGGCGAACCCAATTGGATCCGCCGCCCTTGGCGTTTGGAGACGACTGGCAAATTTTGAGGCATGACCCAAAATCTACTCGGCGTCGGGGACCTCGTAGGTGGCCGCCGGCGTGTTGTCGCACACGACGGTAAAGCCGCCGTCCTTGTCGACATCGACCGTCACCTGATCGCCCTCACGCACCGCGCCATCGATGATAGCGGCGGCGATGGCATCCACGACCTCGCGCTGAACCAGGCGCTTGAGCGGACGGGCGCCAAAGACCGGGTCCAGGCCGCCCACGGCGAGCATCTGCTTGGCCGCCGGGGTGATGGCAAGCGTCATGCGCTCCTTGGCCAGACGCGCGCGGACGTCGGCGAGCTGGATGTCGACGATCTTCTCGATCTGCGCCATGCCGAGCGGATGGAACACCACGATATCGTCGATACGGTTGAGGAACTCGGGGCGGAAGGTCTGAGCCATGGCCGCGTCGACCTGATGGCGCATCTCCTCCTCGTCCTTGCCGGAAAGCTCGGCGATAGCCTTGGAGCCCACGTTAGACGTCATGATAATGATCGTGTTCTTGAAGGACACCTGGCGACCCTGGCCGTCGGTCAGACGGCCGTCGTCAAGCACCTGTAGCAGCACGTTAAAGACATCTGGATGGGCCTTCTCCATCTCGTCGAGCAAGATCACGGAGTACGGACGACGGCGCACGGCCTCGGTGAGCTGGCCGCCCTCGTCGTAGCCCACGTATCCCGGGGGCGCACCGATCAGACGCTGGACGCTGAACTTCTCCATGTACTCGGACATGTCGATACGCACGAGCGCGCGCTCGTCATCGAACAGGCACTCGGCAAGCGCCTTGGCGAGCTCGGTCTTGCCCACGCCGGTGGGGCCCAGGAAGAAGAAGCTGCCGATGGGCTTGTCCGGATCGGAGAGACCCGCACGGCTGCGACGCACGGCCGCGGCGACAGCGGAGACCGCCTCGTCCTGGCCGATGACGCGCTTATGCAGCTCGCCCTCCAGGCCCTTCAGCTTGTCGAGCTCACCCTGCATCATCTTGGAGACGGGCACGCCGGTCCAGGCGCTCACGACCTCGGCGATCTCATCGGAGGTCACCTGCTCGTTCAGGCCCTCGCCGTCCTGCTGCTTTTGTGCCTCGAGCGCGGCCTCGGAATCCTGAATCTGCTGCTGCAGGCCCGGAATCACGGAGTAGCGCAGCTCGGACGCACGGCCCAGGTCGCCGTTGCGCGTCGCGCGCTCCTCTTCGCTCTTGGCCTCGTCAAGCTGGCCCTTAAGCTCCTGCACGTGGTCGATGGCGTTCTTCTGGTTGAGCCAGCCGGCCTTTTGCACGTTGAGCTTTTCCTGAACCTCGGCAATCTCCTGGCGCAGGGCCTCCAGACGCTCCTTGGAGGCGTCGTCAGTTTCCTTCATGAGCGCCTGTTCCTCGATTTGCAGCTGGGTGAGCTGACGCGTGGTGGCGTCGATCTCGACCGGCATGCTGTCGAGCTCCATGCGCAGGCGGCTTGCGGCCTCATCGACCAGGTCGATGGCCTTGTCGGGCAGGAAACGGTCGGCGATGTAGCGATCGGAGAGGTCGGCAGCCGCCACGAGCGCGCTATCGGTGATATGCACGCCGTGGAAGATCTCGTACTTCTCCTTGAGGCCACGCAGGATCGAGATGGTGTCCTCGACGGTAGGCTCGCTCACCATAACGGTCTGGAAACGACGGGCAAGCGCCGCGTCCTTCTCGATGTACTTGCGATATTCATCGAGCGTGGTCGCGCCGATCGCGTGCAGGTCGCCACGGGCGAGCGCCGGCTTGAGGATGTTGCCGGCGTCCATGGAGCCCTCGGTGGCACCCGCGCCCACGATGGTGTGGAGTTCATCGATGAACAGGATGACCTTGCCCTCGGACTTTTGCACTTCCTTGAGCACAGCCTTCAAGCGGTCCTCGAACTCGCCGCGGTACTTGGCGCCGGCGACCAGCGCGCTCATGTCGAGCTCGATGAGGTCGCGGTCGCGCAGGGTGCTCGGCACGTCGCCGGCCACGATACGCTGGGCGATGCCCTCGACGATGGCCGTCTTGCCCACGCCCGGCTCGCCGATGAGCACGGGGTTGTTCTTGGTGCGGCGGGACAGGACCTGAATGGTACGGCGGATCTCGTCGGTACGGCCGATGACCGGGTCGAGCTTGCCGGCGCGGGCCAGATCGCAGATGTTGCGACCGTACTGCTCCAACGCCTCAAACTGGGTCTTGTCCTCGGCAGACGTCACGCGGTCATCGCCACGCAGCTCCTCGTAGACCTGCTCGATGCGCTCCTTGGTCACGCCGGCGTCGCGCAGAACGCGGCCGGCCTCACCCTTGTCCTCGGCAAGTGCCATCAGCAGATGCTCGGTCACCACAAAGCTGTCGCCCATCTTGGTGGCCTTCTTCTCGGCCTTCTCGATGACGCGGACGAGCTCATTGGAAAGACCCATCTGCTGGCCCTCGCCCGAAACCTTAGGCGCATGGTCGATGGCATCCTGCGTGGAGCGTGCGAGCTGAGCCGGGTCGGCACCGATGCGCTCGATGATCACGGAGATATTGCGCTCGCCGGCACCGAGCAGGGCAGACAGCAGGTGAATCGGCTCCACCGCGCCGGCCTGCGCGTCGGCAGCCGTGCTCATGGCGGTCTGCAGCGCCTCGCGCGACGTCATTGCTAGCTTATCGATTCTCATGGAATCACCTCTCTTGGGGTGGCCGCCCTACGGGGCGGCTTCACGTTGTTCGAGATGTATTGTTGCCAGCTTTGCGCGATCTTATACACAAATCTAAGTCTCTATATATAAGATTTTCTGAGTGATTGAGGGATAGGGTACTGAGATGTCAGCCCGCCGCTGCCCAGGCGCACTACCGTCTCGATCTGTAACATCTAGCAGCCATTTTTGATCCTAGATGTTACAGATCGAGAGAAAATGACCAGCGGCAACCGTTTATCTCAATCTGTAACATCTACTCGGCAAATTAGGGTCTAACTGTTACAGATCGAGACAAACCGAGAACCACCGCAAAGGGGACAGGCACCTTTGTGGTGGTTCTCGGTTTCGACGTCCAGCTGTCACACGTTATGGGATTAAAATTGAATCGTTAGCTGAGATTATTCATTTGTCATCGAGCTTGCCTGCTCTTTCTCTCGAGGAGCGCATATGAAGCCGTCTCATTCCACCGGTCGCAACGTCATCGCCATTCTCGCCATACCCATCGTGATGCTCTTCCTTATCGTCATCACGCCCTTTTCTTTTGGTATCGCCTCGCCCTTCGATCTTTGCGGGATGATCGACGCCGGCTCGCGTGCCACCTCGCTCTCCTTTGTCTGCCGTGGCGTGTTCTACGAATATGCAATTCCCACCGGAAGTTGGCAGTCCAAGTTACCGTTGCTCGGCAAGGTCGACGGATGCTCCCCCTATTTCTGCCTTGAACCTCAGACGATGAATTATTTGATCGACGACCAGCCCCTCGACTCCATCACCCTCGCCTACGACTACGCACCAAACACCGATGAGCGCCACATGAACCAAGTCCTCGACAAGATGCTTGGACAGTGCGGGCTCACCGAGGAGGCCGGTCGAACCATCTATAGCAACCAGCAATTAAAGCAAACAGAACTCCGCCGTGTCGGAAAAATCAAAGGGCGAAACGGGGCTGCCTACTGGCAGGCCTGGGCGACACGCGACAAGAGCGAATTCGGGCACAGCACCTATACGGTCACCGTCTACACCAAAGATGGAATCAAGGACGATGTTGACGATTTCGCGTCATCCAAACTCGGCATCCCCAAAACAACCAAACCCGCCAACCCGGATGAAATTCTGTAGAGCCGCTCATTAACATACCGCTCAACGATCACAACAACATCGAGCTCGTTCCCCACCGCCACAAAGGTGCCTGTCCCCTTTGTGGCGGTTTTCGACAAAAAAGAAGCCGCCCCGATAATGAACTGCACCCCAAAACCTGGACGGCTTAAATAAGAACTACGCCGCAAGGGACT
>CABSMX010000040.1 GCA_902478945.1 uncultured Collinsella sp. | reverse complement strand
GGTCACCAAGCACAACCTCAAGTACCGCCGCTACTACCACCAGTTCGACTACTAAGAGCTGGTCACGGGTCCGATATCTTGGCTGGTTGATATCTCGATCCTGCACAAGGGCGTCCGCAATTGCGCGGGCGCCCTTTTTGCGTTGTGACAAGAGACTGCTGCTAACCGCTTGCCCTATGTTTCCAAATGAATACGGTGTGAGCCGAGGAGGACGATTCTCCCCGCAAACACTCTAGTATGCTAAAGTACCCAGAAGACCGGCGGAGCTATGCCGGTCTTCTGCTCTATATGAAACACAGCATGAGGAGGCTCACCAGATGACGGCCACACCGTGGGGATTCCGGGACATATTGCCCGAGGAGGCTCAGGCGCGCGAGGAGATTGCGCTGACGGTGAAGGGCTGCTTTAGGGAGCATCATTACCTTCCGGTCGAGACGCCACTGCTCGAGGACAAGGGTTCGCTCGAGGAGGGCGGCCGCATTGCGGACACGCCGTTTAAGCTCTTTGACGATGATGGCCGCCTGCTGGTGGTCCGTCCCGACAACACATTGCCGATCGTTCGTCTGGTTTCGACCCGCATGCGCGCGGCCGACCTGCCCCTACGCCTTCGCTACGAGGCGCCGGTGGTTCGCGAGTGCCAGCGCAATGCCGGTGGCTCGCGTCAGTTTACACAGCTGGGCTTTGAGCTTATCGGTGCGGGCGATACCGCGGGCGATGTCGAAATCGTCTCGCTCGTGGCCGAGGCCGTGCGTAAGCTGGCACTGCCCGATGCGCGCATTATCGCGGGTAGCGTGCGTCCGTTTAAGGAACTGCTCGCGGCGTGCGAGGATCGCGAGCTGGCCTCTGAGGCCCTGCGCTGCGTGCACGCCAACGACTTTGTGGGCCTCGATGCCCGCGTGGCGGCAAGCACCGAGTCTGATGCCGTCAAGGCCGCCATTAGCGAGCTGCCGCGTCTGCACGGCGGTACCGAGGTGCTCGACCGCGTGGACGCGCTGCTGGAGGCTGCCGGTATCGTCGCGCCGCTGACGCGCGAGCTGCGTGCCCTGGTCGAGGGCCTGGCACCCGAGGACGCCCAGGTGCTGTCGTTTGACTTCTCTATCATGAACTCTTTTGATTACTACACGGGCCTGGTCTTTAAGGCTTATGCCGGCGGACTGCCCGATCCGGTCGGTTCGGGCGGACGCTATGACTCCATCTTTACCGGCGCATTTGGCGACGGTATCGAGGTGCCGGCGGCGGGCTTCGCCTTTTCGCTCGAGCGCCTGGAGGCCGCGCGCACCTCGGCCGAGGATGCCGCTTCCGACGGCGATCACGCCGCGGACCGTGGCGCCGAGGGTCCGCTGCGTATCGCCGTGCCCAAGGGCTCGCTTAAGGCCGACACCCTTGACGTGCTCGAGGCAACGGGCTTAGACGTCTCCGAGCTGCGCGATCCCGGCCGTCACCTGATCGTGCGCGGCCGCGACACGCGTGCCGGCGAGGGCGCGGTCGGCGATATCGAGTTTGTCATCGTGCGTCCCAGCGATGCGCCTGCCTTTGTGGGCTGCGGTGGTGCCGATTGCGGCATCTGCGGTTGGGACTCGCTCATCGAGGCGGACCTCAACCTGCTGCAGCTGGTCGACCTGGGCTATGGCCTGTGCACCTTTATCGAGGCGGAGCCCGCGTGGCGCGCCGGTCAGGCCGAGCGCAACTATGCCCGCCGCGGTTCGTTTCGCGTGGCCACCAAGTACCCGCGCATCGCGAGCGCGTGGTATGCCGAGCGCGGCGTGAATGCCGACATCGTTTCGCTGCACGGTAACATCGAGCTGGGCCCCATCGTCGGTATGACCGACCGTATCGTGGACATTACCGCCACGGGCGCCACGTTGCGCGACAACGACCTGGTCATCACTGGCCGCATTATGGACTGTACGGCTCGCTTCTTCGTCAACCCAGGTGCCGCGCGCATGGATCCGCGCGTTCGCAACCTGGCGGATCGCCTGGCAGCTGCCGTGAAGGACAAGCATTTTGAGCCCGTCGCGGGCTCGGCACAATAGCGCGAGCGCGCACGGGCGCCCCAACGTACGGGCTGCGGGCCGATTGGCACCGCCGCCCGGTCTCTCGTTTTTCGAACACAACCTCAACCGATAGGGGATACCGATATGAAGACCATCAAGCTTGCTCCCGGTGAGCGCCTCGTTACCAACCAGCTCAACCGCAAGGGTGTGCTGCCGCAAAACATCGTCGACGCCGCCCGCGATATCGTGGCCAACGTGCGTGCCAACGGCGATGCCGCGGTGCGCGATTACTGTCAGCGTTTTGACGGTGTCGAGCTGCAGAGCTTCCGCTTGCCGCAGGAGCAGATCGATGTCGCGCTCGAAGGCCTCGATCCCGCTTTTGTCGCGGCGCTCGAAAAGGCCGCGCGCCAGATTCGTGAGTTCCACCAGCGCGAGGTCGAGCAGAGCTGGTTTACCACGCGCCCGGACGGCACGATGCTCGGCGTTAAGGTGACCCCGCTCGCGGCGGCCGGCATCTACGTGCCGGGCGGTCGCGCGCAGTATCCCTCCACGGTGCTCATGAATGCCATTCCCGCCAAGGTTGCCGGCGTCAAGCGCGTGGTCATGGTGACCCCGCCGCAGAAAGATGGCCTGATCAGTCCGTATACGCTCGCCGCGGCAAAGCTCGGCGGCGTGGACGAGATTTATATGGTGGGTGGCGCTCAGGCCGTGGCCGCGCTGGCGTACGGCACCGAGACCATTCCGCGCGTCGACAAGATCACCGGCCCGGGCAACGCCTTTGTCGCTGCGGCCAAGCAGATTGTCTCGGGCGACGTGGGTATCGACATGGTCGCTGGCCCCTCCGAAGTTTGCGTGCTGGCCGATGCCACGGCCAAGCCCATGGTGGTCGCGGCCGACCTGATGGCCCAGGCCGAGCACGATCCGCTGGCAGCCTGCTATCTGGTGACTTGCGACGAGCAGTTTGCGCGCGAGGTCGAGGCAGGCATCGATATCCTGGTGGCGCAGTCGCCGCGTGCCGAGATCACGCGCGCCTCGCTCGACAACGAAGGCACCATCGTGGTGGCCGCCGACATGGCTGCCGCCGTCGAGGCCGTGAACACCGTGGCGCCTGAGCACCTTGAGCTGCACTGCAAGGATGCGATGGGCCTGCTCGGCGGCATTCGCAACGCCGGCGCCATCTTTGTGGGCGCTTGGAGCTCCGAGCCGCTCGGCGATTACGTTGCCGGTCCCAACCACACGCTGCCGACTGGCGGCACGGCCATGTTCTCCAACCCGCTTTCGGTCGAAGAGTTCGTTAAGCGCTCGAGCGTCATTTGCTATACACCCGAGGGCCTGCTCTCCGACGCTCCCGCCACGCAGCGCCTGGCCGAGGCCGAGGGCCTGTGGGCGCATGCGCTATCCGCCGCCCTGCGTCGCCGTGTGCTGGAGCAGGGCGAGGATGCCGTGAGTGTCGAGTCTCTGGCCGCGGCCGACCTGACCAAGGTCGCCTGGCCGGGCGATGCGACCGCGACGGTCGCCGAGGGTGTGGACCTGGCGGCTGCGGGCGCGGATGGCGCTGGCGCGACCGGCGAGGAGGTCTAACATGGCCGAACTCACGCCGCGCATGAAGGAGCTCGTCCAGCCCTACTTGACCGGCATCGAGCCCTACGATCCCAACTTTACGCCCACGCGCATCAATCTTTCGGCCAACGAGAACACCTATCCCGTGCCGGCCGGCGTGCGCGAGGCGGTTGATGCGGCCTTGGCTGCCGCACCGCTCAACCGCTATCCCGATCCCATGTCCAACGACCTGCGCGACGAGCTTGCTGCCTGGCATGGCGTGACGCGCGAGAACATCTGCGTGGGCAACGGCGGCGACGAGCTACTCTATAACTTCCTGCTGGCGTTTGGCGGCGCAGGGCGGATCCTGCTCAACTGCCCGCCGTGCTTTAGCGAGTACGCGTTCTTTGCGTCGCTCTGTCAGACCGAGGTGCGCGACGTGTGGCGCGACCCGGCAACTTTTGAGCTCGACCAGGCGGCTGTGTTCGCGGCCGCACCCGAGTGCAACCTGGCGATCGTGACCTCGCCCAACAATCCCACGGGCGACGTGGCGCCGCTCGACTTTGTCGCGGCGCTGTGCGATGCGTGCCCCGGCATGGTCATGGTCGACGAGGCCTACGTGGAGTTTGCCGACGATTCGTTTGGCGCGGCAACTACGGCGCAAGGCCTTATTGCCGAGCATCCTAACCTGGTGATTCTGCATACACTGTCCAAGGCGTTCGGCGCCGCCGGCACGCGCCTGGGCTATGTGATCGCGGCGCCCGAGGTCATCGACGTGTTCGCGGCGATTCGCCAGATCTATTCGGTCAATGTGCTGAGCCAGGCCGCCGCGCTTGCCTGCGTGCGTGCCCGCGATGCGTACGCGCCCGTGGTGGCACAGGTTGCATCCGAGCGCGAGCGCGAACTGTGTGCCCTGCACGCAATGGCTGCCGAGGGTCTGCCCGTGGAGGCGTGGCCGAGCGCGGCGAACTTTGTGCTCGTGCGCACGCCGCATGCCACGCGCGTGCGCGAGCGCCTGCGCGACGAGTATTCAATTTTGGTGCGCGACTTTAGCTACGCGCCGGGGCTCGCGGACTGCCTGCGCATTACCGTGGGCACCCCGCAGGAAAACGACGAGGTGCTGGCAGCGTTTGCCGCGCTGGTGAAGGAGGAGATGTAGATGGACCGTTATGCCGAGGTGACCCGCAAGACGGGCGAGACCGACATTGTCGTAAAGCTCGACCTGGACGGATCTGGCGTGTGCGATATCTCGACCGGCGTGCCGTTTTTCGACCACATGCTCAACGCTTTTGGCCGCCATGGTCTGTTCAATCTGACGGTGCACGCGGTGGGCGACGTCGAGGTCGATGCGCATCACACCGTCGAGGACACGGGTATTGTGCTGGGCGAGGCGTTTTGCCAGGCGCTGGGCGACAAGGCGGGCATTACGCGCTTTGCCGACGCGGCGATCGCCATGGACGAGACGCTTGTGATGGCTGCCGTTGATATTTCGGGCCGTGGGCAGGCCTACTGCGAGCTGCCCGTACCGACTGAGCGCGTGGGTAGCTTCGATACCGAGCTGGCCGTTGAGTTCTTCTACGCCTTTGCGCGCGACGCCAAGCTCACGCTCCACGTGCGCGAGCTGGCGGGCGGCAACTCGCATCACATTATCGAGGCCGCCTTTAAAGCCGTGGGCCGCACGATGCGTCACGCCTGCGAACTCGATTCCCGCGTGCAGGGCATTCCCAGCACCAAGGGCTCGCTGTAACCGCAACAAAGGCAAAAACCACTACGAAGGTGCCTGTCCCCTTTGTGGTGGTTTTGGACGATGAGATAAGGGAGGGGTCGCGTGGGCGAACCGAAGATCGTGGTGGTCGACTACCACAAGGGCAACTTGTCGAGCGTTGCGCGCGGGCTTGCACGCGCCGGTGCCGCCGCCTGCACGTCGGACGATCCGGAGCAGATCCGCAACGCCGACGGCCTGGTCATCCCGGGCGTGGGCGCGTTTTACGACGCGATCGCCTTTATGCGCGAGGGCGGCGAGGCGGACGCGGTGCTCGACGCCGTTGCCGCCGGAACTCCGTTGCTCGGCATCTGCCTGGGCCTTCAGTTGTTTTTTGAGCGCGGCAACGAGGGCGTTCCTGCGAGCGGGAGCGCGGTCGCCGACGGCAACGCCTCCGAGCGGGCCGGTGCCCTCTGGGTCGATGGCCTGGGTATTATGCGCGGTTCGTGCACGCGCCTGGAGTCGAGCCGCCTGAAGGTGCCGCACGTGGGCTGGGACCAGGTGCACATGACGCCCGCCGGTGCGGCCGATCCGCTGCTTACTGGTTTTGCCGAGGGTGCCAACATGTACTTCACCCACAGCTACGCGGTGGCCGACGATTCCGATGCCGCCGATGTGCTGGCGCGCACGCACTATACGCGGAGCTTCCCGTGCATCGTGCGCCATGGCAACGTGTGGGGTTGCCAGTTCCATCCCGAGAAATCCTCCGTGCTGGGCCAGCGCATTCTTAAGAACTTCGTGAGCATCGTCGAGGGGGCCGGCCGATGATCCTGTTTCCCGCAATCGATCTGATCGGCGGCAAGGTCGTGCGCCTGGAGCGCGGCGACCGGAGTCGCTGCAAGGTATATTCCGACGACCCCGTGGCCGTTGCTCGCTCGTTTGCCGAGCAGGGCGCAAGCTGGGTGCACGTCGTCGACCTGTCCGCTGCCTTTGGCGAGGACGAGGACACATGCGCTGCCAACTCGGCGGCGATTAAGGCCATCTGCGGCGTCAACGGTCTGTCCGTGGACGTGGGCGGCGGCGTCCGCTCGCTCGCGCGCATCGACGAGTTGGCCGGCTACGGTGCGCGCCGCATCGCACTAGGCACGGTGCTCGTGACCGAGCCGGGTTTTGCCGAGGTGGCGGCCCAAGGCTTTGGCGAGCTGTTGGTGGCAGATATTGCCGCACGCGACGGCCAGGTCAAGGTGAACGGTTGGCGTGACGGCGCGGGCGTGGCGCTCGACGACGCCGTGGCGCAGCTTTCCGAGCTGGGTTTTAAGCATCTGGTGTATACCGACATTGCGCGCGATGGCATGCAGACGGGCATCGATGTGGCGGCGTATCGCCATGTGGCCGAGGTCGCGGGCTTTCCCGTTGTGGCATCGGGTGGCATCTCGACGCTCGACGACATCCGCGCGCTGGCCGCAGTGGGTGAGGGCGCGATTGAAGGTGCCATTACCGGTCGCGCGCTCTACGAGGGCAACTTTACGCTGGTACAGGCGCTGACCGCCGCCCGAGGGGAGGAGTAGCCCATGCTTACCAAACGTGTGATTCCCTGCCTGGACGTCAAGGACGGCCGTGTGGTCAAGGGCGTCAACTTTGTGAGCTTGCGCGATGCGGGCGATCCGGTGGAGCTGGCGCGCGCCTACGACCGCGAGGGTGCGGACGAGGTCGTCTTCTTGGACATTACCGCCACGAGCGACAACCGTGCGACGACCATCGAGATGGCGGCGCATGCGGCCGAGGAGCTAGCCATTCCCTATACCGTGGGCGGCGGTTTTCGCGACCTGGCGGGCATGCGCACCATGGTTGCAGCCGGTGCCGACAAGGTGTCGCTCAACTCTGCCGCCGTGCGCGACCCGTCGCTGATTAGCCAGGCTGCCGCGGCGTTTGGTAGCCAGGCCGTGGTCGTGGCGATCGATGCCAAGCGCGTCGGTTTGCCCGGCGCATCTGGTGCCGACAAGTGGGAGGTCTTCACGGCAGGCGGCCGCAACGCCACGGGCATCGACGCGGTGGCGTGGGCCGAGGAGGCGGCTCGTCGCGGCGCCGGCGAGATCCTGCTCACCAGTATGGACCGCGACGGCACCAAGGCCGGATTTGACCTGGCGCTCACCCGCGCCGTGGCGCGCGCGGTGCCGATTCCGGTGATTGCGAGCGGCGGTGTGGGCGTGCTCGAGCATTTTGCCGAGGGCGTGATCGAGGGCGAGGCCGATGCCGTGCTGGCGGCGAGCGTCTTTCACTTTGGGACGTTCAGCATTCGCCAGGTGAAGGAGTATATGGCGTCGCAGGGTATTCCTGTGAGGTTGGACTTCTAATGCTGCGGGCTTCGCTGCGGCTTGCCCAGGCACCGCATCTTGCCGCTCAAACCGTCGCTCGCGTACCAAAGTACGCGTCGCTCCTCTTTCGCGGCAACCTGCGGCACCTGGACAACCCTCGCCGACCTGCGATGTTTGAATTTGGGGAGAGAAATGGAAGAGATAACCGATCTTTCAAAGCTTACGTACGACGCCCGCGGGCTGATTCCCTGTGTGGTTCAGCAGTATGACACCGGCGAGGTGCTTATGGTTGCTTGGATGAACGAGGAGTCGGTGAGGCTGACGCTCAAGACCGGGACCACGTGGTTTTGGAGCCGCAGTCGCCAGGAGCTCTGGAACAAGGGCGCGACGAGCGGCAATATGCAGGAGGTCAAGGAACTCTGGGCCGACTGCGATAGCGATACGCTGCTGGTCAAGGTCGACTCGCCGGGTCCGGCCTGCCATACCGGCAACCGTACCTGCTTCTTTAAGCGCGTGGAAGGGGGAGTGCGATGAAAGTCGTGACGCCGTTCGAGGTCGCCGACTGCAACACCGAGCTCCTCCGCGCGGGCGTGCCATGCCGCGTGCACCTGACTGATGCCTGCGGGGCGCAGTCGCTTTGGCTCGAGGCCGAGAAGGAAAGGCTCGATGAGGCCCATGCCGTCATCGTCGAGTTCTTTGAGAAAAAGGGCGCAAAGCCTCGGTTCGATGAGACCGGTACCTACTTTACGCTGCAGTAACGAGAGGAAATAACCATGGGAGTCAGAACAGCTAACGTGCAGCCGGGAAATATCGGCGAGACACTGACGGGGCTGGCCGAGGTGATTCATGGGCGTCGCGACGCATCGCCGCAGGAGAGCTATACCGCTCGTCTGCTGACCGACGTCGAGGATGAGCTACTCAAGAAGCTTGCCGAGGAGGCGAGCGAGGTCATCATGGCCTGCAAGGACAACGACCATGATCACATTCGCTACGAGGCCGGCGACCTGGTCTACCACCTGCTCGTGACGCTCGAGCGCTACGGCATCACCCTCGACGAACTGGCCGGCGAACTCAACGCCCGCCGCCACTAGTCATTGGGTAGTCAATGGGGACGTTCTTAAACGACTAGTCGTTTGGGACAGTCTTTGCCGACGCTGCCAAATAACATGCCCAATTACTACGATGAAACTGGATCTGCTGATCACACGTCGGTTTTGAGCAAATCGTCAACGCTTCTACCTGCGGTTTTATTTTCCACATTAAGCCGATGGTCGGAGGTTTGCGGTTCATCGTAGTAAACGGGCGTTCTTTTTGGCGGGTGGTGTTGCACGGGCGTCGGTGGTGAGCAAAACGACCTGTTTTCCTCCGTCCCCAAGGGGTCATTTGTGAAGAGTGTCCCCAACGACTAGTCTTAGGCGAGGGGCGTGGGCTCCCATTCTCCGGTGAGGTGGGGGATGTCGAAGGTTCGATAGCCACAGTCGTAGGCGTGGGCCTGGGCCTCGCGGATGTTCCAGCAGATATCGCAGGCGCGGTGCGCATCCGAACCAAAGGTAATGGGCACCTCGGCATGGGCAAAGCAACGCAGCAATCCGGTCGCGGGGTAGTAGTCGTCGAGCCCCTTGCGCGGCGCGGCAGTCGAGACCTCAACGCGGCGGCCCGTGTCGTGTGCACACTCTGCCATCTGCTCCCAGAATGGCGCGGGGTCAAAGTCGGGCGCAAAGCCTTCCTTCGAAAAGCGCATGACCAGGTCGGGGTGGGCCATTACATCAAAGTTAAGCGGGCTTTCACAGGCGCGGCACCAGTTATCGACATAGCGCTCCCACACGCCGCGTACGCCCAGGTTTTCCCAAACATGCAGGTCGGTGTCATCGTCGACCCAGCCACAAAGCGAATCGGGCGTATCGGGACGAGCGACGTCCTCCGTCCCCGCCGTGCCCGCAGCACCGGCCATGATATCGCCCGGATCGCCAGTCCAGTGCACACTGCCCAAGCGCACTATGGCACCCGCTGACCAGCGCTCGACCAAAGGCTCGCAGCCCTCGTACCAATCGCATTCAAAGCCATAGATAAGCTCGAGCTCCGGCGCAATCTGCGCGGCAAGCTTGCGGGCGTCCTCAAAGGCCAGGCGATGTGCCGGCAGGTCGCCCTCGACAACCTGCACTTCGCAGTTGGCGTCCATGCTGGCGGGTAGGGTGAGGTGGTCAGTCGAGACCATGACGTGGCACCCGGCCGCAGCAGCGGCGCGAACGTTGTCCTCAAACGAGGCGTGCCCGTCCGAAAACGAGGTGTGGGTATGGCAATCGACCAGCGGGCAAGCAGACATGGCAGCTCCTTTGCGTCAGGCGAATTCGCTCCATTGTAGCGGCGCGGCTCTCGATGCGACGAGCGCGCCGGGGTGTCGGTTTCTTGCGGACAGGGAAAATCGCGCTCATCGCGCTCCGCCACATCCACGCCGCCCGCGATGTGCTAGCGTTTGAATGAACAAAACGAGCCCGTGCGGAAAGGAGCCGGACCGTATGCCATGCGATAGCAAATCTCCGCTGTCCCGCGAGACCGATGCGCCCGAGACCATCGTCAAGCTGGAATGCGATATCGACGACGCGTCGCCCGAGGTGCTCGCCTACGCCGCCGACCGCCTGCGCGAGGCCGGTGCGCGCGAGGTGCACTGGCTGCCCCTCTATTGCAAGAAGGGCCGTCCCGGCTGGCAGCTGCAGGTAATCTGTACCCACGAGGATATCGAGCGCCTACAGACGATTATCTTTTTGGAAACCACGACCAATGGCATCCGCCGCCAGGTTATGGAGCGCGTTTGCCTACCACGCCGCTTTGAGCGCGTAACAACGCCATGGGGCGAGGTGTCCGTCAAGGTGGCGACCCTGCCCGACGGTAGTGAGCGTGCGGCGCCCGAGTACGAAGACTGCTCCCGCCTCGCTCGCGAGCATAACGTGCCGCTCCAGCGCGTGATGCAGGCGGCACAAGCCGTGGCACTGCGATTTGAGTAACACGGCCGAGCGACGCGCCGCGCCCGGCCACATCAACCCCATCCGAAAGGAACTCCCCATGAAATACCTTATCGCTTCCGACATCCACGGTTCGGCATATTGGACTGAGCGCCTGGTCGCCGCCATCGAGTCCGAGCAGCCCGACCGCATCGTCCTGCTGGGCGACCTGCTCTATCACGGTCCGCGCAACGACCTGCCGCGCGACTACGCCCCCAAGCGCGTAATCCCGCTGCTCAACGCCCTGGCCGACCGCATCATCGCCGTCCGCGGCAACTGCGATGCCGAGGTCGACCAGATGGTCCTCGACTTCCCCCTCATGGCCGACTACGCCACGCTGTTCGACGAGACCGGTCGCGAGCTGTTCCTGACGCACGGCCACGTCTTTGGCGCCGGCATGCACAACAGCGTCGACCACGCGCCCGCGCTGCCCGAGGGCTCCGCGCTCGTCTACGGCCACACGCACATCAAGGTCAACGAGGAGAGCGCCGCGAACCCGGGCCTGCGGCTCTTCAACCCCGGCAGCGTGAGCATTCCCAAGGACGGCTCGCACAGCTACGGCATCTACGAGGGCGGCGCGTTCCGTCACGTGATCCTGGAGGAGGACTAACCATGGCGCAGCACATGGCTCAGCAAAATGCCGAGGGCTCGCGCGATCTGTCCACGCTGGTGGATGCATCGGCCGAGCTGCAGCATCTGGTGCAGACCATTTGGCGCCTGCGTCAGCCCGACGGCTGCCCGTGGGACCGCGAACAGACGCATCAGAGCATCGGCAAGAACATGATTGAGGAAGCCTACGAGGCGCTCGATTGCATCGAGGCCGATGATGCCGCGCATCTGCGCGAGGAGCTGGGCGACGTGCTCATGCAGGTGGTGCTGCATGCGCAGATTGCGGCGGACGCCGGTGAGTTTACGCTGGCCGATGTGGCGCGCGATATCGACGCCAAGCTCATTCGCCGCCACCCACACGTGTTTGGCGATGCGGACGCCGATAACTCCGACGAGGTGCTCAAGATCTGGGACGAGGTTAAGCTTGCCGAGAAGGCTGCCAAGGACAAGGCCGTGGCAGCAGGCGAGGCTGCGCCCGAGGGCCTGCTCGACGGCGTGCCCACGCATCTGCCGGCGCTGATGCAGGCGCAGAAGGTGTCGCGCAAGGCGGCTGCCGTGGGCTTTGAATGGGAGACGGTCCAGGATGTGTGGGACGAGGTAGCAGAGGAGCGTGCCGAGTTTGAGGCCGAGGAACCCGGCTCGCCCGAGCGCGAAATGGAGTTTGGCGACCTGCTCTTTGCCCTAGTCAACGTTGCGCGCAAAGAGGGGATTGACGCCGAGAGCGCCCTTCGCGCCAGCACGGCCAAGTTCCGCCGTCGTTGGGCTGCGATGGAGGCCGCCGTGCACGAGGCGGGCGATGACCTCGCCGCCTGCTCAACCGCTCAACTCAACGACCTGTGGGACCAAGCAAAAGCAAGCGAGTGAGGCCTGCGTCTCTCACGGCATCCATTCGTAGAGAGGTCTCTACAAGCAAAAAGCCATATACAACGGAAGATGTGCCAGCTGCGCTTCGGCATCCCACTCGAGTTGTTTAGGGTGCAACACGTAAGCTATCCCAATCTTCTTGTTAAAGCGCGCGCGGAATCGGTCGAGGGAGATGGTTCCGTATCTGCGTGGCGACTTAACTTCGACGGGGCTGATGCGCGGCTTTCCGGCGGCATTGACATAGGGTCGGGTAACGAGGAAGTCGATTTCCATGCGCTCCTCCCCCTCCTTCTTTCCGCTTTGGGAATAAAAGAAGAGCCTGTGTCCATTGGCCTTTAGAGATTGGGCAACGTAGTTTTCGGTAAGCATTCCTTCGTTCAATCCGATGTCGCCGCGAAGCACGGCCCTGTAAACGTCTTCATCGGTATCGTTGTTGTCAGAGAAGGCAAGCGTTACAAGCAGGCCGGTGTCTGCCATGTAGCACTTGAGGGCCGTTTGCTCCATGCTGAGTGAAAGGCCCACGCTCGGTTCGCTTGCGGCATAGCAGATATTGGCAATTCGCGCGTCTGCCAGCCAAAAGAAGGCTTCTTCGTAGGTGCGCATGCGTGCGTTTTTATCAAGTGAGGAAAGCTTGAATCGTTTTTCGTGCCTAGAGAGCTGACCCGGGATGCCATCGAGTACGGAGACGACTTTGAATTCGTAACCGGTTGCAAAACGAGAGATATCGTTGCGATAGAGCTGAACGATTCGGCGCTTCGAAGCGTCGACGGGCGCAAAAGCGCGCTGTTCAACATAGATGGATACCGGCTCAGGCATGCCGCCTACAAGCATGTATTCGCGCATAAGGGAGAGCGCTCTGCGATGTAGGGCATCGGGGAGCGGCTTCATCTTGTTAAAACTCATGCGAATGAGATCGGCCAGCCCCTTTTCGTCCATGCCCCAAAGAAACTCCTCAAAGTCGAGGGGCTCAAGTTCCAGAGACTCTTCCTCGGACGGGATGACGATATCTTTAATGTTCTGCTTGATGCTGAGCAGGGATCCAGTTTCGATGTAGTCGTAACGTCCGTCTGCAACGAGATACTTGATGAGTCCGCGTGCTTGCGGGTACATCTGGACCTCGTCAAAGACGATAAGCGTCTCATGTTCATAGAGTTTGACGTTATAGAAAACCGAGAGATAGAGGAAGAGCGAGTCGAAGTCAGTGCGATAGTCCTCAAAATATTGCTTAACTTCGGCAGGTGCTTGAAAGAAATCAATGACAAGGCAGGATTTGTATTCGGTTTCTCCAAACGTGCGGGCAAGCGTGCTCTTGCCGACGCGGCGGGCTCCTTCAATAAGAAGTGCTGTTTTACCAGCGCTTTCATGCTTCCATTTTAGTAGTTTGTCATAGGCTTTTCGTTTAAGCATGGCTACCTCGTGCACGATATCCAGAACTTTTATAACCTGATTATGCACGATATCCAGAACTTCAGACCCTTAAAATTGCACGATATCCAGAACTTTGCACGATGTAAAAGCACATTACTGGCTCTTTCATTCGCAAGCCAGGTAAAGACGGTATGCCGATAGAAGAATTTAATGGGGGGGTGACCTCTAGAGATGAATGCTCGGTGCAAAAATAAGCGCCTCAAAGAATGATTTCTCCAATTCATATGTATCCCTCGGCTAACTTAGGGCATAATACAAAAAGCGCGACAAGGCTAACTTACGGAGGCGCACCAATGGTGCACAGTCGGCCAGTCGCTTGCATCAACTACGTTTTCAAGTGAGAGGGAGACAACATGAGCGATATTTTGGATGTCTACGGTCGCGAGGTACTCGACAGCCGCGGCAACCCCACCGTCGAGGTCGAGGTCGTGCTCGAGGACGGCAGCTTCGGTCGCGCGATGGTGCCTTCGGGCGCTTCGACCGGCGCTTTCGAAGCTTGCGAGCTGCGCGACGGCGACAAGGGTCGCTACCTGGGCAAGGGCGTTTCGCAAGCCGTCGAGCACGTCAACAACGAGTGCGCCAACGCCGTCGTGGGCCTCGATGCCTTCGACCAGCGCGCCGTCGATGCCGCGCTGATCGCCGCGGACGGTACCCCCAACAAGACCAAGCTCGGCGCCAACGCCATTCTGGGCGTATCGCTGGCCGTTGCCCGCGCTGCGGCAGAGTCGGCGGGCCTGTCGCTGTACCAGTACCTGGGCGGCGTCAACGCTCACCTGCTGCCCACGCCCATGATGAACATCCTCAACGGCGGCGTGCATGCCGACAACAACGTTGACTTCCAGGAGTTCATGATCATGCCCGTGGGTGCTTCGAGCTTTGCCGAGGGCCTGCGCTGGTGCGCCGAGGTCTACCACACCCTCAAGGGCGTGCTGCACGAGGCCGGCCTGGGCGGCGGCGTGGGCGACGAGGGCGGTTTCGCGCCTAACCTCAAGACCAATGCCGAGCCGTTCGAGTACATCACCAAGGCCGTGGAGAAGGCTGGCTTTAAGCCCGGCGTCGACTTCATGTACGCCATGGATCCGGCATCGACCGAGTTCTACAACGCCGAGACCGGCATGTACGAGCTCAAGGGCGAGGGTGTTGAGTACACGAGCGCTCAGATGGTCGATTACTGGGAGAAGCTTGTCGACACCTATCCCATCATCTCCATCGAGGATGGTATGGCCGAGGAGGACTGGGACGGCTGGGTTGAGCTCACCCGTCGCATTGGCAACAAGGTGCAGCTGGTGGGCGACGACCTGTTCGTCACCAACACCGAGCGCCTTAAGAAGGGCATCGAGCTGGGTGCCGCCAACGCGATCCTGGTCAAGGTCAACCAGATTGGCACGCTCACCGAGTCGCTCGAGGCTATCGAGACTGCCAAGGAGGCCGGCTACGCTTGCATCGTGAGCCATCGTTCCGGCGAGACCGAGGACTCTACCATCGCTGACCTGGTCGTGGGTGTTAACGCCGGCCAGATCAAGTCGGGCGCCCCGTGCCGCAGCGACCGTATTGCCAAGTACAACCAGCTCATCCGCATCGAGGACGAGCTCGAGGGCAGTGCGCGCTACGCCGGCAAGTCTGCGTTCTACAACATTCGCTAGGCAGCGGCGTGTGCGGGGGGGGCGGGGCTGACTCGGATTCGCCTCGCTTCCGCCGGGCACTGTTGAGCACCATTGGGCGCTGGGCCATACGGCTCAGCGCCTTTTTTATGTCGAGCAAAGGCTGCCGAAGGCGGTGCGGGCGCTCGTGCTATAACTAAAGGACTTAGCGCAAACAAACCTCAACCGCACAAGGCGCACATGGATCAGATTTACGACAACAGGTATTATTCCGCCGGTTCGCGCGAGCCGTCGTCTCGTCGTGCGCGTACCGCGCAGCTCGGCGGGTCCGACTACGCCGGCGTCGATTGCCGCGCACAACGTCCGGCAAGTGCCTCACACCCCCGTGCTCAAATGAATACGTCGACGGGCCGCTCGCCACACTCGACGCATGCTCAGCGCCCCTCGGCTCAAACACGCGAAAAGTCGACCAGGCCCTCGAGCCGTCTTTCGGGCTCGGACTTCATGCACTACGCCAACGACAACGCGGTGGTCAAGGCAATTTACGACTTTACCCATGGACCCCAGCGCGGGCTGTTTATTGGCATTGTCGTCGTCCTGGTGCTCGTGAGCCTGTACTTTCCCGTACGCGACCTCTACGTTGCCAAACGCTCGAACGATATCTTGGCCAAGCAGGTCGAGATTCGCCAGCAGTACAACGACGAGCTGCAGAAAAGCGTCGACAAGCTGCTCTCGGAGCAGGGTATCAAGGATGCGGCATCCGAGGACCTGGGCCTGGTGATGCCCGGCGAGAAGAGGATTGAAGTGCAGGGCCTGGACGACGATTCGGACTCGTCGTCGAGCAAAAAGTCCTCGAACGCCAAGAAGGCCAGCGAAGTGGCCAAAGAGATCGAAGAGGTCGGCAAGGACGCGCCGTGGTACATCCAGACGCTCGATATGCTGTTTGGATTTAACGGCGTCGAGGGCCAGACGGTCGTGTCCAACGGCGAGTAACGCCCGGAGGGGAGCCTGCAATGACGAATTGCAAACGATATAAGGTGGCGGCGATTGACCTGGGGACGGTGTCGTCGCGCCTGGTGTTGGCCCAGGTCGAGGGCGGGGCGATCGTGGAATCGTCCAAGCATACCGAGATTACCGACTTGGGCGAGGGCGTGGACGCGACGGGGCGCTTTTGCGAGGCGGCCGTTGAGCGCGTGCTCGCTGCGTGTCGCATGTTTGTGGACGAGGCCCGTGCCTTTGGGGCCGTGTGCATCTGCACCACGTGTACGAGCGCCGCGCGCGATGCGTCCAATGCCGCGCTGCTACTGGACGGCCTGCGCGAGCTGGGACTCGAGCCGCAGGTGATTCCGGGCGAGGTCGAGGCGTGCTTGACGTTTTTTGGCGTGGCGCACGACTTTGCCGGCGAGCGCATCATTGTTGCCGATTCGGGCGGCGGATCCACGGAGCTCGCGACGGGCGTCTATGCACCGGAGCGCGGCGTCTTTGCGCTGGAGGGAACGCGCTCGCTGGACATTGGTTGTCGTCGCGTGACCGAGCGGTTTTTCTCGGCACTGCCGCCGTCGACGAACGAGCTTGCGGCTGCTGCCGGCTGGGCAAACGAGCAGTTTGCGGGCTACTTTGAGAGTCTGCCTGTCGACTTTGAGCGTGCCGAGCGCCTGGTCGCGGTGGGTGGTACTGTCACCACGCTCGTGGCACTCGTTCACGAGCTGGAGCCGTATGATTCGAGCTTTGTGCACCTGCGCGAGCTTTCGTTGGACCAGGTTTCGGCCGCTATCGAGCGTATGTCCGCGCTGGATGTTGCGGGCATTGCCGCGTTACCGGGCGTGCAACCCAAGCGCGCGGGCGTGATCTTGGCAGGTGCCGCGGTGATTCGCGAGCTCATGCGAGCCGGCGGCTACAAGACGCTCACCGTAAGCGAGAACAGCTTGCTCGCCGGCATGGCCGCCACCATCAACGAGGTTCTCGACGGCGCGACCCCCACCATCGGCTGGACCCCGAGCCTGAGCGCCCTTTAACCGTCTCCCTCTGAGTTGCGGTGAAATAGTTCCTAAATGGGGGTGCGGACAGAAAGTTGGACCGTGAAGCGGTCCGGACTGGAGGTTCGCATG
>CABSMX010000039.1 GCA_902478945.1 uncultured Collinsella sp. | reverse complement strand
CGTAGTCTCGTGGGCTCGGAGATGTGTATAAGAGACAGATACTGCCCTATGTCTTATTTATTTTTAACCCCCCCCTGCGGGTTTAAGGCAGCCCATTGTAGTTCGCAGCCCATACCTTCTGGAAGGCGTGTCCCAATCTTCAGGTCCGGAGTGGGATGCGGTTTCCGCTTGTGACACCGATGGGAAAGCGCGTCCCACTCCGATCACAAATTCCGGGTCACATTTTCCGCCAAGGCTTCAACCGGAAACCGTGTCCCATTTCTCAGCCGAATACTGGGATGCATTTTCCACTGAGCCCCTCAACCGGAAAGTGCATCCCATTCCAAGCCTTGATTCCGGGACATACTTTCCAAGACCCCGCCCATTCGGAAAGCCCGTCCCGCTCTGAATACATCCGGACATGGAATATCCGCTTATAAGGCCTTCCATCAATAAAGGGGCGCCCGCCCGGCGGCGGAATATAAGGTTTATCGCGAGTTCCGCACGAGCCGGAGAGCACTTAATGTGCTCTCCGTGCGAGCAGGACTGTAGAGTAGGAAACCTTATATTCCGCCGCCGGGCGGGCGAAACATTTAGAAGATGGACCTAGCACTCCTTCTTCATGGCGCTGTAGCCAATCAGCACGGTCCACACGTACGCGCAGGTCTTGGGGATCATGAGCATGCCGATAGCCGGGACAACCTCGGCCCACAGGACCACGGGAATGTAGAAGCCAAAGCTCAGCACAATGGTGAGCCACATCCAGCGGAAGGCTTCGTCGTTATCTTCCCTGGCACTGCGGTAAAACAGCACGATGACCATAAGGCCCATGATGGCAAACGGGATGTTGCGCAGGATACCCCATGCAAGCGGGGTCTGGTTGGTGAGCCACTGGTTTTGCGGCAGCATGCACAGCGCGACACGCATGACGGCCAGGGCAAAGATCGCCACGGTCGTTCCGACGTGGTTCTTCACCTGGTAGCGCTCGCGCCACACGTAGTAGAGCAGTACGTAGAAGATGGTCATGGTAATCGAGGTAATCCACTTGCCCAGGCCCAGCTGCACGGCATAAGCGTCAAAGCCGGTCGTGCAGAGCGCCAGCGCGCGGGGGACCAGGTGGAACGAATCACCGGCGCCCAAAACGACCGCCATCCAGCCAAACAGCTGGAACTGACGGTTGCCCTTGCTGCCGCGAATCATGCGAATGCCGAGGGTAATGACCGTCACCAGATAGACGATGTCGAATAGCGTTTCGAATAAAGCACGCATATATACGTCTCCCTTAATGAATGGTTGCAAACGAACGGTTTTGGTTCTTGGTGCCACGCACCACCTCCTTAACGTGAACGCTGTTCACTTTCTAACCATAAAAATCCCCGCCTTGCGCGGGGCCGTTAGTAGAGGGTTCGGCGCGTAATCTCGAGCGCGGCACTCGGATCAAAGTCTTGCCGGATCACGGCAGAGAGCATGAGCGAGAATAGGACCTCGGCAAATTGCTCGGCCGAGAACTGCTCCGTAAAGGCGCCCTCGCGCACTTGCGGGTCGCGCTCGAGCACCATACAGAGCTGGTCGAGAATATGCTGCCAGGCATGGTGCATGCGGCGTTTGCCGTCCGCAGTGTCTTGCTGCATAAAACTCAGCGAATGGTGCGTAAAGAAACCCGGATACGTTTGACAGCCGTACTCCATCTGGCGATACATCCAGCGAATGCACGCGAGCGTGTCGTCCAGAACGGTTTCATCATCGGGGTGATGGAAAATGTCGCCCCAGACGCTTGCCACGGTCGCACCCACCAACGCTGTCTTAGAATCAAAGTAGTTGTAGATGCATCCGACCGACACGCCGCATGCCGCGGCAACCGAGCGAATATTGACACCGGTCCAACCGTTTTCCTGGATGAGCTTACGGCTCGTCTTCAGGATTTCCTCCTTAGACGTCGCTGCGTTATTCATGCTTTCGCCTCCAATGTGAACATTGTTCATTTTTCCACAGCGCGGTCGCCTGTCAAGAAAAAAGCCTCGAGGATTTCGAGGCTTTCACTCCTGTATTATTTCGCACGCACGACGGCGGTAGGTCTACTCGCCCAGCACGGCCTTTTTGGCGGCTGCAGCCATGTTGTCCAGATCTTCCTTGGTGGGGTGATCCTTTGCGGCGACCCAGTTATCGAGCAGCATCTTAAAGCGGACATTGTCGGGATCTTGCTCGAGCATGGCCTCGTAGCGCTGCTTTACGGCAGGGCCCATCTTGCCCTGGCACATCGCCCAACCCGCAAGCTCGGCATCCTCAGCCAAATTGGAGGTCACACGATCGATAATCTGCTGATAATAGCTCTGGTCGGCCCCAAAACCGCAGGTGCCAAACAGAAAGACGCGCTTGCCGTGCAAGGCGGAGAGCAACGCCGCGACCGAAGGCGTGCACGCGCCCTTGTCGCACCAAAAACCGACGAGCACTGTGTCGGCCGCGCAGGCGCCCTGCGCCTCGAGCGCAACCTGATCTGCATCCGCATCGTCGCTCAACGCCGCGGCATGGACAAACTCAACGCCCGCAGCCTGCAGAGTGCGCTTGATCGCACCCGAAACCATCCTGGTATTACCGCTCTTGCTGTTGACCAACAAAGAGCATGTCATAGTCACGTTGCTCGTTTCCCCCAAAACTAAAGCCACTAATGCAATTTATTAGATGAATATCTTAGTACTAACGTGACAGATGTAAACCACCGTCTGTCGATTGATTAATTTGCACCACGGGCTTGCTCACTGGGCAAACTGGCTGCGGTAGAGTTCGGCGTAGAAGCCGCCTGCCGCTAGCAGCTCGTCGTGCGTGCCGCGCTCGATAATCTGGCCGTCGCGCATGACCAGAATGCAATCGGCGTTGCGGATGGTGCTCAGGCGGTGCGCCACGACAAAGCTTGTGCGGCCGGCCATGAGCTCGTCGAATGCCGCCTGAACCTGCAGCTCGGTGCGGGTATCGATGCTCGAGGTCGCCTCGTCCAGTAGCAGAATCGCCGGGTCGGTGAGCATGACGCGCGCGATGCACAGCAGCTGCTTTTGGCCCTGACTAAACGTGCCGCCGTCCTCGCCAATCACCGTGTCGTAGCCGCCTGGCAGCTGCACGATAAACTTGTGCGCGTGCGCGCGCTTGGCGGCTTCGATGACCTGCTCGCGCGTAGCTCCTGGGCAACCGTAAGCGATGTTGTCCGCCACCGTGCCCTCGAACAGCCACGTATCCTGCAGCACCATGCCAAAGGCGCGGCGCAGGCTTGCACGCGTGTAGTCACGCGAAGACCGGCCATCGACCATGATGCGGCCAGCATCGATATCGTAAAAACGCAGCAGCAGATTGATGAGCGTTGTCTTTCCGCAGCCCGTGGGACCGACCAGGGCAAAGCGCATGCCGGGCTTAGCCTCGATGCAGATGTCCTGCAGCAGTTTGCGATCGGGCACGTAGCTAAAGTCCACATGCTCAAGGGTCACCTCACCCTGCGGGGTGGCAAGTTCCACGGCATCCGCCGCATCGGGCTCCTGCTCGCGTGCATCGAGCAGCGCAAACATGCGGCGCGCCGAGGCGTACGCGGTCTGGATCTGCGTAATGACGTTGGTGACCTCGTTGAACGGCTTGGTGTACTGGTTGGCGTAGGACAGGAAGATCTGCACGCCGCCCACCGTAAGCGCCGCGGACACGCCCGTGATCACGCCCACGCAGCCGATCACAGCGACCACGGCATAGATGATGTTATTGATAAAACGCGTACCGGGGTTGGAGAGCGAACCCATAAACTGCGCGCACTCGCCCGCGGTGTAGAGCTCGGCATTGAGGGCATCGAAGCGCTGCTGAGCGTTGGGGCCATAGGCAAAGGCGTCGACAAGCTTTTGCTCGCCCACATACTCCTCGATATGACCACCGAGCTGCCCTTGAATGCGCTGCTGAGCCGTAAAGCTCTTGTTGGAGAGCTTGGCAATAGCACCGGCAGCAAAGATGGAAAGCGGCGTGACGAGCACCACCACGAGCGTCATGGTCAGGTTAATGGAGAGCATAAACGCGAGCGTGCCCACGATGGTGATAACGCCGGTGAAAAGCTGGGTAAAACCCTGCAGCAGGCCGTCACCCACCTGATCCACGTCGTTGACCACGCGGCTCATAAGGTCGCCGTGGGCATGGCTGTCGATAAAGCTGAGCGGCATACGGCTGAGCTTGTCGCTCGCCTCCACGCGCATGTCGCGCACCGTCTCGTAGGACAGGCGGTTGACGCAGTAGCCCTGTAGCCACTGGAAGGCCGCAGCACCTACGACGACAATCGCGAGCTTGGTAACGAGCGGTAGCAGTGCGTCAAAGTCCACCTGCCCGGCGGCAACGATCAGGTCGATGCCCTCGCCGATGAGGATGGGCGTGTAGAGCTGCAGAATCACGGAGATGGCGGCGCTCACAAACGACGCAACAAACGAAATGCGATGCGGACGAACGTAGCCCAGCAAGCGGCGGGTCACCGCACCCACGGGATAGCGCTCGGGATCGCCGGGCTGGCGCGGACCGTCACCCAGGTCGTTGAGGTTATCGTTACCGGACACGTTGGCCGTCATCGTGGCGACCGAACCGGAGGAAGTGTACGGATTCATTTAGCATCCCTCCTTTGCGCAGACGGATGCGGGGGCGGTCGGAGCGGACGCGGGCGTCGTGCTCCCCTGCTGGCCCTCGAGCTCCTCGCGGCGCAGCTGCGACTGACAAATCTCGCGATAGAGCTGGCAGGTCGCGTACAGCTCGTCATGCGTGCCCAGGCCCGCAACCGAGCCGTGGTCGAGTACGCAGATCATGTCGGCATCGCGAACGGTCGAGACACGTTGGCTCACGATGACGGTCGTGAGCGGCAGCCCGCCCTCGGCGGCACCGCGCACACTGCGCTTGCGGATGGCATGGCGAAGCGCCGCGTCGGTCTTAAAGTCGAGCGCCGAGGCGGAATCGTCCATGATCAATATCTGAGGCGAGCCCACCAGGGCGCGCGCGATGGTCAGGCGCTGGCGTTGGCCACCGCTGAAGTTCTTACCGCCCGCCTCGACCGGGGCATCGAGCCCCTGCGGCTTGTTGCGCACGAACTCGCTCGCCTGCGCCATGTCGAGCGCCGCCCAGAGTTCCTCGTCGGTTGCCGCCTCATCGCGCCAGGTCAAGTTGCTGCGGATGGTGCCGCTCACCAGCGACGCGCGCTGCGGAACGGTCGCGACCACACGGCGCAGCTGGTCGAGCGGCCAGGTGCGCACGTCGGCACCCATCACGCTCACGCTGCCGGTGCTCGCATCGTACAGGCGCGGGATAAGCGAGACGAGTGTGGACTTGCCGCTACCCGTGCCACCGATAATGCCGAGCGTTTTGCCCAGCGGGAGCTCCAGGGTCACATCGTTGACGGCATTGGCCGCGCCCGCGCCAAACGAAAAGCTCGCATGGCTAAAGCTCAGCGCGGGGACTGGAGCGACATTGCCCGGCTCGGGCAGTGCGACCGGTTCGTTGTTCTCGTCGGTGATGCTCGGCACGCAATTGAGCACCTCGTTGATACGTGACGCACTGGCGCTCGCCTTGGTAAAGACCACGACCAGGTTGGCGACGTACACGATGGAGGTCAGGGCCTGCGTCATGTAGTTCACAAACGCCATGACCTGGCCCTGCGTGAGCTCGCCCACGTTGACCTGAATGCCGCCCACCCACAGGATGGCGCACACACCCAGGTTCATCACCAAAAACGTCACGGGGTTGAGAACCGACGAGAGCTTGCCCACCGCGATGGCAGTATTGGCCTGGTCATCGGCAGCTTGGGCAAAGCGCTCGCGCTCGTGGTCCTCGCGCACAAAGGCACGGACCACGCGGGCGCCCGAAAGGCCCTCGCGGCAGATAAGCGCAATGCGGTCGAGCTTTGCCTGCAGCTGCCTGTAGTACGGGATACAGCGCGCCATGACAAACCAAAACACCAGGCCGATAGCGGGCGTGCAGATCAAAAAGATGATGCCGAGCTTAAGGTCGATGGCAAGGGCCGCGCACATGGAGCCCACCGCCAGGAAGGGCCAGCGGATGAGCATGCGCACGCCCAGCGCCACGGCAAGCTGCACCTGGTTGACATCGTTGGTGATACGCGTGATGAGCGACGGCGTGCCAAAGCGGTCGAGTTCGGCATAGCTCAGCTTATTGATGTGCTGGTAGAGCGCACCGCGAATGTCGGTGCCCATGCCCTGCGAGGTGAGCGCCGCCATCTTTTGGCAAACAAGCGTAAACGAGATGCCGATCACAGCCATGGCGCCAAGCACCATACCGTAGTGAATAACGGCGTTCACATCGCGTGCGCCGATGCCCTTATCGATCATCTGGGCAATCACCAGCGGCGTCAGCAGGTCAAAGATCACTTCGATCAGCTTGCACGCAGGGCCAATCACCATATAGCGGCGAAACTTGCCACCAAAACGCCTAAGCAACTCAATCATAAAAAGGCGCTCCCTATCATCATCTCTCTTCAATCTGATTCATGATAGTACGGCGAGCCCTGGAGATGCGTAAGCAACTCGTTACAGATGTAAGGGCGACGGTCACTAGCGCCCAAGGCATGTAGCAGCCGATGTTTTGGCAACGCCAGCGAGCGGCATAACGCCAGGGATTCAATTATCAGATAAATGTGACCCTTCAGGCGGTTTTGGTCGGCTACCCGCGAGTGCCGGCAGGGCGCTTGGTAGTCGCGCGATCCCGCAGGCGAAGCCGAGGACCAGCGAGACACCAAATACCTCGTCACCGGCCGGGCCATGTCGCGGCACCAAAAAGCGCCCGTGCGTTCGATGGATTCGGATGCCCGACAGAGGCTCCTTATGGCTGCTTCCTTCCGGACCTGACCAGATTCGGAACATGTCGTCATCCGAACCCATCGAACGCGCTAGGCGCTCGGTATATCTTACCTGCTCCTGCTCGACAGGGCAAGGTGGCTAATTTGGGACGGAGCTTTTTTGACTACTCGGGCAATCAGATCGGCAAGTAGCTAAAATAGCCCCGTTCCAAAAAGACTGGTCTGACGCTGCGCCACGAAAAGGGCCCATCTACTACGTTTTGGTCGCAGGGGTCAACCATAGCGTGCTTTTTCGAATAGCGGCAAGCTCTCTACCTGCGGTTTTATTTTTGCAAATCCCGGAATGGTCGAGGGTGGCCGGTTTAACGTAGTAGATGGCCGCCTTTCGTGGCAGGCGGTCCGGCTCGAGACCCAAGGCAGCCAACCTCGAATGGCCATTCTCGAAGTTGCGGTGGAATACGGACTGAATTGGCCCCTTAAAGGCAAAAACACTCCGTATTTCACCGCAACTTATCGAGGGGATGGGTTTTAGATACGGCCAAAGTCGTAGGATCGAGCGGCCGCTTCGCCGGCGCAGATGAGGTTGATTGTGGCTTCCTGGGGGTCGAGCGCTTGGTCAAGGGGCATGGGTCTGCGACAGACCGGCAGAACTAAGTCGACACCCTGCCCATACGCCGCATCCAGGTTGTCGGCACGACCGCCCACGACGGCGACCACCGGCTTGCCATATCGCTTCGCACGACGGGCCACGCCCACCGGTGCCTTACCGGCGGCGGATTGCTCGTCCATATTACCCTCGCCTGTAATGACCAGGTCGACATCGCGTACGCGCTCGTCAAACCCAATCAGATCGAGCACCGTCTCCACGCCCGAACGTAGCTCGGCGCCGAGCGCCAACAGTGCGGCGCCCAGGCCGCCGGCGGCACCGGCGCCGGGCACACCGAGCACCGAGCCAAATGTCCGTGCACCCTCGAGCACGCGCAACAACCCCTGAGCCCGCACCCCGGTAATCGCCGCATCGAGCAGGCGGCCGTAACCGACCATCCAGCTGTCGTACTTGCCCAGGGCCTCGGCATCCCCCGCCGGCAGGCCCTTTTGCCCGCCAAACACCGCAAGCGCCCCGCGACGCCCCACGAGCGGATTCTCGACATCGGAAAGCACCACGATGCGTGCGCCGCCCAGCACCCGAAGCGCCGGCGTCAGGTCAACACCGGCGACTCGTTCAAGGCCCGCGAGCCCCGGCGCGATATCGCAGCCACGGTCATCGACAAGACGCGCGCCCAGCGCCTGCAGCATGCCGGCGCCGCCGTCGTTGGTGGCACTGCCGCCCAAGCCAATATAGATAGTCTTTGCCCCGGCACGGACCGCACGGAGCATCAGCTCACCCACGCCATAGGTTGTGGCCGCCAACGCCGCCGACTCCGTGCAAGGCGAGTACCCGATGCCCGCGGCTTCGGCCATCTCAATTACAGCCGACTCGCGCTCGGCATCCACCAGCATCCGTGCAGACACGCGGTCGCCCAAGGGGCCTGCAACCTCACAGGTCACAAGCTCGCCACCGCGTGCGGCGATGGCGTCGAGCGTCCCCTCGCCACCATCTGCCAGCGGCAACGCGGCCATCTCGGCGTCGGACCACACACGGCGCACGCCTTCGACAACCGCCGCCTCCGCCTGTGCACTCGACACGCTGCCCTTAAAGGAGTCGATTGCCAGCAGCACACGGCGGGCCCGCCGCTGCACGGGGCCAAAGTCAACCGCCTCAACGGCAATATCTTCGGCACACGCGAGTGCCTCGGCATGAGTGGCATGCGCCTCAAGATCGGCCCCACAACCGCAGCCAGCACCATCGGCGCCACGCAGCCCACTAAAATAGCCGCTCAACACCTCACGACACTCATCCGCCAGCACGCCGGCGGTTACATTAAACCGATGGTTCAGGCGCGAATCGGCATTCAGGTCATATAGCGAACCCAGCGCGCCCGCCTTGGCATCAGTCGCGCCATACACGCAGCGCCCCACGCGCGCGTTGACCATAAGCCCCGCACACATGCAGCAAGGCTCGAGCGTTACATAGACCGTGCAATCGGAAAGGCGCCAACGACCGAGCAACCGAGCGGCAGCGCACAGGGCCGAAAACTCGGCATGCGCCGCAGGGTCCTGGTCGAGTTCTCGGCGATTATGCGCCCTCGCGACAATCTCGCCCGCGCGCACTACCACGGCGCCAATCGGTACCTCGCCCACCGCAGCGGCGGCGCGCGCCTCGGCCAGCGCCTCGCGCATGAACTTCTCGTCGATTTCGGTGCTCGTCATCGTTCGCCTTCCCTGTTGCAAATTCAAAACGATGCTATCATTACGACTCACGGAGAGATGGCAGAGCGGTTGAATGCGGCGGTCTTGAAAACCGTTGAGCGCGAGAGCGTTCCGGGGGTTCGAATCCCCCTCTCTCCGCCACTTCTAGTGATGCACCGGCGTCATGGTGCGCTCAAACAGTGCATCAACCACGTCGGCCATCTCGGGTCGACGCTCAAGATCGTGACCCGACTCCCACCAATTTGTGAACAGTCGAATAATGCCACCGGCGATAAACTCCGATGTTGTCTCGAGCGAAACGGGCGCCAGGGCATCCTCGGCAAGCACGTTCATCACACGCTCGCGAATGGAGCGGGCAATGCGGTCGCAAATAACGTTGGTCAACATGCCCGACATGCTGCTTGCCAAAATGTTATCCATGAGCTGCTCGTGCACCAAAATCAAATCCATGGCATCGTCCAAAATCGCGTGTCGGAGCGCGCGCACGTCCTCGGCAGACACTGCGCCGGCCTCATCGGGCTGTTTTTGCGGCAAGCCCGTCATAAGCTCATCGATATAAAAGGCAAAGTAATCGTTTTTATCGCGAAAGTGCTTATAGAACGTCGTGCGACGAATCAGGGCACGGTCGCAAAGCATAGCAACCGTCAAATCCTCAAACCGATGCTCTTCCAAAAGCTCGGTAAAGGCATCGAACAGGGCACGATAGGTTTTCTTGATGCGAAGGTCCATCCGTATCGCCATCCTCAAGGCGTAGACAGCATTCCTTAATTTGTCGCATATCTTACACCTGTACCGCCCGTTCGATATTGGCGCCCCCTCCCTGGTTGAAACATAACGCTTACCGGAAAGTTCGGCACCGCCAAAGGTTGCGGGTATACTAGATACGTTATACCAACAACGGCAGGCGCAAAACGCCGCTGCCATTCGAAACGGAGACATCATGCTTCCCGTCATCATCGGTATCGTTGTTGTCGTTGTGATCGTCTGCGCCATCGCCGGCATCTACAACAACATGGTCACCAAGCGCAATCGCATCGATAACGCCTGGCAGAACATCGACACGCAGCTGCAGCGCCGCAACGACCTGATCCCCAACTTGGTCGAGACCGTCAAGGGCTACGCAAAACACGAGCAGGACACGCTCGCCGCCGTGGTCAACGCGCGCAACGCCGCCGTGAGCGCCACCACCCCCGAGGCCAAGATGGAAGCCGACAACGTGCTGACCGGTGCGCTGCGCCAGCTCTTTGCCGTGGCCGAGGCCTACCCCGACCTTAAGGCGAACACCAACTTTACGCAGCTCCAGTCCACGCTCGAGGACACCGAGAACAAGGTGAGCTACGCACGCCAGAGCTACAACGATTGCGTGCTCAGCTACAACAACGCCATCCAGACGTTCCCGGCTGTTATCTTTGCCGGCATCTTCCAGTTTAAGGAGCGCCAGGGCTTCGAGGCCGCCGAGGCCGCCCGCCAGGCACCGACTGTCAAGTTCTAGCGAGCCGTTGACGCATCCACAACCGTTTTTGCATAAACCGCCCCGTCGAATGCATACTTCGACGGGGCGGTTGCTTTTTGCCCGAAGGTACCCCCAGGGGCGGCGTGCAAATTTTGGAGTTTTCAGCATCCCGGAGCCCACAGGGCAGGAACGAGCCCACAGAACCGCGCTGGAAGTCCTGATTCCGAGCCTCCAGCGCCTCAGAGATCGCTCATTTTTTTACAGGATGCGGCTCATGGCGCCTGACTTTCGCCCAAAAACCAGTATGCAGGCACCCTCGACTGCTGAAAACTCCCAAAAATGCACGCCCCGCCCCACCCCAGACGAGCGGCAACCGAAAAAAACGTGCACGTCCCCTCTTCGGCTGCAACTACGGCAAAGCCCTAACAGCCAAATAAAAGGCGCGGCCAATAGGCCGCGCACCATCTCCCCTACAGCCCAGTAACCTCCTGGCAAGGAATGCAGAGCACTCGACCGAGGCGGACCGGCCTATCTCCCGGCGCATTCCACAGGACGAAAGAACCTCCGCCGCACGTAGTGCGCAGCGGGGGTTCTTTCATGTCCGAGGACGCACCGGAAAGGAAGGTTGCCCTCGGGCCGGACAGCTAAGACTGCTTATGCGACGGTGTAAACCCAGTTGTGCTTATCCTCGACAGCACCAGACTGGATGCCCGTCAGGGTCTCGCGAAGCTTCTTCATCACGGGGCCGATCTCGGTGTAGCCAGCCGGGAAGGTCACGGTCTCATCGGCACCGTAGACCTTGTTGTCGATCTCGCCCACCGGAGAGATGACGGCAGCGGTGCCGCACAGGCCGCACTCCACAAAGGTGCCGGCCTTGACCTCAGCCCACTCGACGGGACGCTGGTCGACGGTCATGCCCAGGTCCTCAGCGACCTGAACGAGCGAGCGACGGGTGATGGAGGGCAGGATGGAGTCGGTGTGAGACTGCGGAACGACGAGCGTGCCGTCCTCCTTCACGAACAGAACGTTCGCGCCACCGGTCTCCTCGACATAGGTGCGGGACTCGGAGTCGAGATACAAGTTCTCGGCATAGCCCTCGCGGTGAGCCTCCATCGTGGGCTTAAGGGACATGGCGTAGTTGAGGCCGGCCTTGATATTACCGGTGCCGTGCGGTGCGGCGCGGTCGTACTCGGAAACGCGCAGCTTGACGGGCTTGAGGCCACCCTTAAAGTACGGACCGACCGGAGTCACGAGAATACGGAACGTGTACTCAGGAGCGGGAGCCACGCCAATCACGTCACCGGAGCCGATCATAAACGGACGGACATACAGAGTCGCGCCGGAGCCGAAGGGCGGAACCCAGGCGGCGTTGGCAGAAACGACCTGCTTAACGGCCTCAACGAACTTGTCCTTGGGGAACGGGGGCATCTCGAGGCGCTGGGCAGAGCTATACATGCGCTCGGCGTTCATGTCGGGACGGAAGCAGACGATGCTGCCGTCCTCGGCGGTGTAGGCCTTCAGGCCCTCAAAGACCTCCTGGCAATAATGGAAGATGCCGCCGCACTCGGAGACATGCAAGGTGTGGTCGGTGGTCAGGCCGCCCTCGTCCCACTCGCCGTCCTTCCAATGAGCCTCGTAGCTGTAATCGGTCTTCATGTAGCCAAAGCCGAGGCTACCCCAATCGATATCCTTCTTCTCGACAGTCATATGTCGCTCCTTACATACACAGTTGCATACTCGCGAACTCGCACGCAAGGACCGAGGCCGACCGCGTCGCAACGTCGCACGCCCGGAGCGTAGAGCCGGACGGGACACGTGAACGGCATCAAAGCCGATGGCACGTCGATTCGCATGCACGAGATTGTACTCCGCACGCGCGTCGGATAAAACGTTTTTCTTTAACTAACTAAAGTATTTTCATTTGACCGAAACTAAAGAGGCCCGCCACCGTAAACGGTGACGGGCCTCAGCGACACGATTTGTGCGCCGGCTCGAGCTATGCGTTCTTTTTGCCCAGCTTAGCCTTAACCAAGCCGACCACGGTCGGGATGATCGACACGGCGACAATGCCGATAATCAGCAGCTCAAAGTGCTCCTGCACAAAGGGAATGCCGCCAAAGAAGTAGCCCAGCAGCGTAAAGACCGTCGACCAGGTAATGCCGCCCAGCACGTTAAAGACAACGAAGTTGCGCCAGTGCATGCCGCCCATGCCGGCGATAAAGGGCACAAAGGTGCGGATAAACGGAAAGAAGCGGCCCAGGAAGATGGCCAGGTGGCCCCACTTATCCAAGAAATCCTCGGACTTTTTGATGCGCTCGGGCGTCATGGCCTTTACCTTGCCCGAGGCGATGATCTTGCGGCCAAAGAAGTGGCCGATCATAAAGTTGCACTGATCGCCCAGGATGGCTGCGGCCCATGCGGTGGCCAGAAGCGCCACGATGTTAAAGCCGCCGTTGTGGGCAAAGAAGCCCGAGGCAAACAGCAGCGAATCGCCGGGAAGGAACGGGAAGAACACCACACCCGTCTCGATAAAGATGATCAGGAAAACGCAGCCGTAGGCCATAAGCGGGCCGGCGGCGATCCAGCTGGCAATCGCGGTGCGCGGGTCTTTGAGCAGCTCAGCGATAAAATTAATGAAACCCATGAAGTAAAACCTCTCAGTTGTGGGCGCGGACACGTCCGAGTTGACCAGTATACGGTTGCAGCGCGAGTACGGGCCAAACCCCTCAAAAGTCTTACGTCATTACCAGCAAGTTTGCATAACTGACACCTGTCACGCAAAGCCGCCAAGATTGTCCTTCCTAATCCCTAGCGAATCGCTATACTTTATTGAATCGCATTGTCACGGCGCTAAGGGAGGACGGCTGGTGAGCTTTATCAGTACCATTCGCGAGGACATCAAGACCGTCCAGGCGCAAGACCCCGCCGCGCAAAACGGTCTGGTCATCTTCCTTTCCTATCCTGGCCTGCATGCCAAGTGGAACCACGTGCCCGAGCACTGGCTCTGGGAGCACGGTCATCGCTCACTCGCCCGTGTGCTCTCGCAAATCACCCGCCACATCACCGGCGTCGAGATTCATCCCGCCGCACAAATCGGCAAGCATTTCTTTATCGACCACGCCATGGGGGTCGTCATCGGCGAAACCACCATCGTGGGCGACAACTGCGTGCTTTACCAGGGCGTCACGCTCGGCGGCACCGGTAACGAGACCGGCAAGCGCCACCCCACCCTGGGCAACAACGTCACCGTGGGCACGGGCGCCAAGGTGCTCGGCAACATTCGCATCGGCAACAACGTCAAGATCGGCGGCAACTCGGTTGTCGTCAAGGACGTGCCCGACAACTGCACTGTCGTGGGCGTGCCGGGACGCATCATCAAGCGCAACGGCTGCCGCGTGTTCGAGGAGAGCTTTGACGCCAAGCAGCACCGCGAGTATATGCCCGACGATGCCGCCGAGCAGTCCGCGCTCAACCGCCAGGGCATCACCGAGAACGCCCGCCGCGTCAAGGAACTCGAGCGAGAGGTGGCCGAGCTCAAAGCCCTCATCGCCAAGCTCGTGGACGAACGCTAGTGGCGGACGGCCACCGACAACATTGACGCCAACGCAAAGGCGCGCCAGAGGATTCACCCCCGGCGCGCCTTATTTGCGATGTGACAAAGGGACTGTCCCTTTGTCACATTATGCGAACTGACTCAGATAGAGGTCGGCGTAGGCACCCTCGGCAGCCAGCAGCTCCTTATGCGTACCCTGCTCGATAATGTTGCCGTGATCCATGACCAAGATCAGGTCGGCATCTACGGTCGTCGACAGACGGTGCGCGATCACAAAGCTCGTACGCCCACGCATGAGCGCGTCCATGGCGCGGCCGATGGCGAGCTCGGTGCGCGTGTCCACACTCGACGTCGCCTCGTCCAGGATGAGAATCGCCGGGTTGTTGAGCAGCACGCGCGCAATGGTCAGCAGCTGGCGCTGACCCTGGCTAATGCTCTCGGCATCGTTGGCCACGCGCGTGTCGTAGCCCTGCGGCATGGTGCGTACAAAGAAGTCGACCTGCGCGGCGCGTGCGGCGGCCACGACCTCCTCGCGCGTCGCCTCAGGGCAGCCGTAGGCGATGTTTTCGGCAATCGTGCCATCGAACAGCCAGGCGTCCTGCAGCACCATGCCAAACTGCTGGCGCAGCTCGCCGCGGTCCATGCGGCTCGTGTCTACGCCGTCGAGCGTAATACGCCCGCCGTCAATCTCGTAGAAGCGCATGAGCAGGTTGATGAGCGTGGTCTTGCCCGCGCCCGTGGTTCCCACCACGGCAATCTTCTGGCCCGGCTCGGCGGTAAACGACACATCGCGCATGAGCGGCTTGTCGGGCGCATAACCAAAGCGCACATGCTCAAAGGCGACGCGGCCCTCCACGCGGCCCGGCAGCTTGGCGGCCTCGCCCGGCTGCGGATCCGCCTCCATCTCGGGTTCATCGAGCAGGTCGAACACGCGCTCCGCACTCGCCAGCGCGCTCTGCAGCGAGTTGAAGGTAAACGACAGCTGCGTCATGGGCTCGGATGCCTCGTAGATAAACTGGAAGAACGCCTGGAACACACCGACGGTCATGTGGCCGGCAACCAGCATGCTGCAGCCCACAATCGCAATCACGATCTGTGCCAGGCGGCCGATAAAGCGCACCGCGGGGCCGACGGCGTTAATCATAAAGTCGGCCTTGGCACTCACGCGCGCTAGCTCGCTCGAGGCCTGGTGCACCTCGGCAGAGCTCTGACGCTCGCGGTTAAACGCGCGAATCACCAGACGGCCCGAATAGCCTTCCTCGACCGCACTCGTAATCTTGGACACCCACTCCTGGCGCTCACCGGTTACGTCATGCGTGCGACGCGAGACCACCTTGGTCACCAGCAGCGACAACGCCGTAAAGAACAAAAAGACCAGCGTAAGTGGCACGCTAAACACGAACATCACGCTCACAGCGCCCACCACGGTGCCGATCGACACCAGAAGCTGCAGCAAGCCGCGCTGCATGCTCTCGGACATCTTGTCCAGGTCGTTGGTCGCGCGGCTAACGACCTCGCCGGGACGATGCGCGTCAAAATAGGCGAGCGGCAGACGATTGAGCTTTTGGGCGATGCGGTTACGCAGACGTAGGTTGAGGCGTTCGGCCACGCTCGACATCAAAAAGCTCTGGAGCGCGTAGAACGAGGCAGCGGCCGTCCAAATCATAAAGTAGATGAAGATGGTCCTACCGCAGTTCTCCCAGGTGATGTTGAAGGTGGTGTCGTTGGCAAACGCCACCTGAATGTGGCCCCACAGCTCATCGATCACGCGGGCGCTATATGCCGGCGCAGCGGTGTTAAAGATGGCATAGAACACAATGCTCGCGAACACGATATAGAAGCGCCAATGGTCGCCGGCGGCCTCGCTCCACAGGCGGCGCACCGTCGCCCAGGTATCCCGAGGCGTCTCGTCCTCGTCCTCGTCGTCCACATCGCGCATGCGCTCTGCCTCAGCGCGGGCGCGCTCGTCCTCGGCACGTTCGTTTTCCTCGTAGAGCGCTTGGCGGCGAGCCTCGCGCTCGGCTGCAGCCTTGGCGGCGTCATCCAGCTCGGTCGACGCGGCAGCCGTTTCCTCGACCAGTCCCGCGGCAGCGGCGTCATCAACGCCGCCCTGCTTCTTGAGCTCCTCGGTCATGCTACTCACCTCCCTTCATCTGCGATTCCGCGATGGCGCGGTACACCTCGCAGGTTTCCATAAGCTCGCCATGCGTGCCCAGACCCACAACCTCGCCATCCTTGAGCACGACGATCTGGTCGGCGTGCAAGATCGTCGAGATGCGCTGCGCGATGATGAGCACCGCAGCGTCACGCGTCTCGTCTTGCAACGCATGACGCAGGGCGGCATCGGTCTTAAAGTCCAGGGCCGAAAAACTGTCATCGAAGATATATAGATCGGCATGCTTCATGAGCGCACGGGCGATTGCCAAACGCTGGCGCTGGCCGCCCGAAAAGTTCGTACCGCCCTGCGCCACCGGGGTATCGAGCCCCTGCGGTTGGTCGAGTACAAAGGTGCTCTGGGCAACCTCAAGCGCGTGAAGCATGTCGCCCTCGGTCGCGCCTTCGTTACCAAAGCGAAGGTTGCTCGCCACCGTGCCCGAGAACAGCCACGCCTTCTGCGGCACATAGGCAATGCGCCCGCGGATTTCGTCTTGCGTAAGCTCGCGCAGGTCCACACCATTCAGGCGAATGGAGCCCTTGGTGGCATCGTGGAAGCGCAGCAGAAGCTTTGCCACCGTCGATTTGCCCGAGCCTGTCGAGCCAACGATCGCAGTCGTCTGACCGCGACGGCAGGCAAAGCTCAGGTCGCACAGGGTGTCCTCGTCGGCATCGTCAAAGCGAAACGAAATGTGGTCGAACACGGCCACCGCATCGGCTTCGTCTTGGGGCTCGCGCGCCCCGTCATCAAGCGTGCGCTCGCCATCGACGATGCTCGGCTCAATCTCCAACACCTGCTGCGCACGGTTCAGGCACGCGGCAGCACGCGGAAGCGTCAGCACCACCATCTGCGCCATCATCACAAAGAACAGGATCAGGATTGCATACTCCAGCACCGCAGAGATGCTCGCAATCTGCATGGCGTGGGCGCCTACGCGGTTGCCGCCCACCCACAGCACCGCCACCTCGGCGATGTTCATCAAAAAGAAGCTGGAACTGTCGAGCCCCACAAACAGGTGGTTGACCTTAATGGCGTTGGCCGCGTAATCGCTAAACACCTCGTCTAGGCGCTGCTCCTCATGGCGCTCCTTGTTAAACGCGCGGATGACGCGCACGCCCACGATGTTTTCGCGCAGCACCACGTTCATGCGGTCGATAAAGCTCTGCAAGCGCATAAAGATCGGAGCCGCGTTGGCAACCGTAAAGACCGCCGCCACCAGCACAATCGCAACGACTACGCCCAGAAGTGTGCCCATGGCAGGATCGATAAACCAGGCGAAGATGATGCCCGCCACAGCCAAGAACGGCACCGGCAGCACCAGCTGAATGGTCTGCAGAATCGCCTGCTGAATCACGTTGATGTCGTTGAGCGAGCGCGTGATCATCGATCCGGTGCCAAAGCGCTCAAAATCGCTGGCCGCGAGCTCGAGCGATTTGTCGTACACGGCATTGCGGATATCGCAAGCCACGTTGGCGGCCAGGCGCGCCGAAAGATAGCAGCCCAGCACCGTGCCGCCGCTAGCCATGCTGGTCGCGATAAACATGTATAGGCCG
>CABSMX010000038.1 GCA_902478945.1 uncultured Collinsella sp. | reverse complement strand
GTATAAGAGACAGCCCCAAGTACCATACGCGAGAATCGAGTCGCCCACACGCGTGCCGGTGAGCGAGCGCTCGCGCAAGATGGGCATGAGCGCTCCAAGCGCCGTCGAGGTCAAGGCGAGCGTCACGGCAATACCGTCGAAATGGCTGACCGAGAACCACGGCGTAAAGCGCACGGCAAGCCAGGCGATACCAAACGTGACGGCCCACGTGGCCATACCGTAGCGCCCCTCCACACCCGTAATGTTCTTAGGGTCGATCTCAAAGCCGGCGAGCAGGAACAAAAAAGCCAGGCCGAGCTCGGAAACAAGCGAGACCTCGGCATCTACATGGATGACGCCGAGCATATGGGGTCCCAGCACCGCGCCGAACACGAGCAAAAAGACCGTCTCGGGAACGGGTTTTCCGGGGATCGCCGAGGCGATGAAGGGGCTTGCAAAGGCCACGAGCGCGATGATGGCGAGTGAAACGAATGCCATGTGATGCCTTTCTCTTGTTTGCGCTTCACTGTAGCACCCTCGCCGTCCTCAACGCGCCACGAGCTGTCGTATCATAGTGAGGTTTACAAACATGTGGCTCAAGGCGACCGCAGGGCAGTCCCCGCAAACCGACCGCTGCCGCATACCGTACCGTACGCCCAACCGATCAGGAAGGCAGGAACCAATGGTCTCTCGTATCTACGTGGAGAAGAAACCCGGGTTCGACGTCGAGGCTCAGCAGCTCAAGAGCGAGCTGACCGAGATTCTCGGCATCAAGGGCATCGAGGCCCTGAGGATCATCAACCGCTACGACGTCGAGGGCATCGACGAGGAGCTTTTCCGCTCCTGCGTGCCGACCGTCTTTAGCGAGCCCCAGGTCGATGTGACCTACGACGAGCTCCCCGCAAGCGATGGCGCCGTCTTTGCCGTCGAATTCCTGCCTGGCCAGTTTGACCAGCGCGCCGACTCCGCCAGCGAGTGCGTGCAGCTCATCAGCCAGGGCGAGCGCCCCGCCGTGCGCTCCGCCAAGGTCTATATGATCTCGGGCGCTCTGGACGAAGCCGCCCTCGAGTCCATCAAGCACTACGTGGTGAACCCCGTCGAGGCCCGCATCGCCTCGCTCGACCTGCCCGAGACGCTGTACATGGAGACGCCCGAGCCCCAACCCGTCGAGGTGCTCGATGGCTTCCGCGAGCTCGACGAGGCCGGCCTTGCCGCCTTTATCGCCGATCGCGGCCTTGCCATGGACGAGGCGGACATTGCCTTCTGTCAGCAGTACTTCCGCGATGAGGACCGCGACCCCACCATCACCGAGATCCGCGTGATCGACACCTATTGGTCCGACCACTGCCGCCACACCACCTTCGGCACCGTCCTGGATGACGTGACGATCGACGACGCCGTGGTGCAGCAGGCCTTCGACCGCTACATGGAGATGCGCCACGAACTCGGCCGCGACGCCAAGCCCGTCTGCCTCATGGACATGGGCACCATCGGCGCCAAGTACCTCAAGAAGACCGGCGTCATGACCGATGTCGATGAGTCCGAGGAGATCAACGCCTGCACCGTCAAGGTAAAGGTCGATGTCGACGGCGAGGACCAGGACTGGCTGTTCCTCTTTAAGAACGAGACCCATAACCACCCGACCGAAATCGAGCCCTTCGGCGGTGCCGCCACCTGCGTGGGCGGCGCCATCCGCGACCCGCTCTCGGGCCGCAGCTATGTGTACCAGGCCATGCGCGTCACCGGCGCCGGCGACCCCACCGTCCCGGTTTCCGAGACGCTCGAGGGCAAGCTGCCGCAGCGCAAACTCGTGACCACTGCTGCCGCCGGCTACTCCAGCTACGGCAACCAGATCGGCCTTGCCACCGGCCAGGTCAACGAGCTCTATCACCCCGGTTACGTGGCCAAGCGCATGGAGGTCGGCGCCGTCGTGGGCGCCACCCCGGCAAACCACGTTCGTCGCGAGTGCCCCGCCCCCACCGACAAGATCATCCTGCTGGGTGGCCGCACCGGCCGTGACGGCATCGGTGGCGCCACCGGCTCCTCCAAGACCCAGAACACCGAGTCCATCGAGACCTCGGGTGCCGAGGTCCAGAAGGGCAACGCCCCGGTCGAGCGCAAGCTGCAGCGTCTGTTCCGCCGCGGCGATGCCTGCCGTCTGATCAAGCGCTGCAACGACTTTGGCGCCGGCGGCGTCTCGGTCGCCGTGGGCGAGCTTGCCGACGGCCTGTATGTCGACCTTGATACCGTAACCAAGAAGTACGACGGCCTGGACGGCACCGAGCTCGCCATTTCCGAGTCCCAGGAGCGCATGGCCTGCGCCGTCGCCGACGGTGACGTCGAGGAGTTCATGGGCTACGCCGCCGAGGAGAACCTGGAGGCGACCGTTATCGCCGAGGTTACCGCCGAGCCGCGCATGCGCATGGCCTGGAACGGTGTCGCCATCGTCGACCTATCCCGCGAGTTCCTCAACTCCAACGGCGCGCCCAAGCACCAGGTCGCCCACGTGTGCGCCCGCAGCGTGTGGCAGCCCAGCTGGGCCGGCACCACGCTTGCCGAGCGCATGACCTCGCTTGTCACCGACCTCAACGTTGCCTCCAACAAGGGCCTTTCCGAGCGCTTCGACTCCACCATCGGTGCCGCAACCGTGCTTATGCCTTTTGGCGGCAAGACGCAGCTCACCCCCAGCTCGGCCATGGTCGCCAAGTTCCCCGTGGACGGCGAGACCACCACGGCAAGCGCTATGGCATGGGGCTTCAACCCCTACCTGATGGAAGCCGACCAGTTTGCTGGCGCCTACCTGTCCGTGGTCGAGTCCATCGCCAAGCTCGTGGCTGCCGGCTTTGAGCACAAGCGCGCCTATCTCTCCTTCCAGGAGTACTTCGAGCGTCTGCGCACCGAGGCCGAGCGCTGGGGCAAGCCCACGGCAGCCGTCCTGGGCGCCCTCATGGCCCAAGTCGACCTAGGTGCCGGCGCCATCGGTGGCAAGGATTCCATGAGCGGCTCGTTTGAGGACGAGGCCGGCGAGCTCAACGTTCCGCCGACTCTGATCAGCTTCGCCGTCGCCGTGGGCCGCGCGGCGCGCGCCGTCTCCCCCGAATTCAAGGGCCTGACGCACCGCGTCGTCCGCATCGCCCCCGCCACCTATGGCCAGGACTACCGCCCCGACGCCCAGCAGCTGCTCGCCGCGTTTGACGCCGTCGAGGCGCTCACTGCTACTGGCGACGCCCTGGCCGTCTCCACGCCCGGCTACGGCTGCGGCGCCGAGAGCCTCTTTAAGATGTGTGTCGGCAACCAGATCGGTATCGAGCTTGCCGAGGACGTGGACGTGGAGAGCCTCTTCACCCCGCTCTATGGCAGCTTTATCGTCGAGCTCGCCGAGGACGCCGAGCTGCCCAAGGTCGCCGACGGCGTTGTCGTCGAGCCCCTGGGCACCACCGTCGAGGGCTATGTTATCGACACCGGTTCCGAGGTCATTGAGCTCTCCGAGCTCCAGGAGGCCTGGGAGAGCGGCATCGAGGGCGTCTTTGCCTACCGCAGCGCCGGCGAGACCGCCGAGGTCGAGACCATCGACTTCCGTGCCAAGGATATCCACGTGTACGGCGGCGCCAAGATCGCCCGCCCGCGCGTGGTAATCCCCGTGTTCCCCGGCAACAACTGCGAGTACGATAGCGCCCGTGCTTTCCGCGCCGCCGGCGCCGAGGCCGACACCTTCGTGATCAACAACCTCACGCCCGAGGCCGTCGCCGAGAGCACCCACGAGCTTGCCCGCCGCATCCGTGCAAGCCAGATCGTCATGATCCCCGGCGGCTTCTCGGGCGGCGACGAGCCCGATGGGTCCGCCAAGTTCATCACGGCGTTCTTCCGCGCTCCCGAGGTCACCGAGGCAGTCCGCGATCTGCTCAAGGCCCGCGATGGTCTGATGCTGGGCATCTGCAATGGCTTCCAGGCTCTGATCAAGCTCGGCCTGGTGCCCTACGGCGACATCGTCGACGCCACGCCCGATGCGCCCACGCTGACGTTCAACACCATCGGTCGCCATCAGAGCCGCCTGGTGCGCACCCGCATCTCGTCCAACCTGTCCCCGTGGCTGTCGCAGTGCAGCCTCGACGACCCCTACACCGTCGCCATCAGCCACGGCGAGGGCCGCTTTGTCGCCAATGACGAGGTGCTCACCCAGCTGATCGCCAACGGCCAGGTCGCCACGCAGTACGTGGGCGAGGACGGCAAGCCCAGCATGGATCTTTCCGTCAACCCCAACGGCTCCGTACTCGCCATCGAGGGCATCACGAGCCCCGACGGCCGCGTCCTGGGCAAGATGGGCCATGCCGAGCGCCGCGGCGACAACCTGTACCGCAACGTGCCCGAGCATGTCCCCGGCGATAAGTTCATGCCGATCTTTGAGAGCGGCGTGGCCTACTTCGCTTAATGCGTCCCATCGGGTACAATCCCCTCGGGTAACAACACCCGCCACCGGCACACCCAGTGGCGGGTTCTTTTTTGCTTCGCACATGTAGGAAGGACATCATGGAAAGCCGCAAGCCGTATCTCGCCACCCTGCCCGGACTCATCCTGGGCTGTCTCGTCTGCTGTGCGCTCTGGGGGTCGGCTTTCCCCTGCATCAAGATCGGTTACGGGCTCTTTGGCATCCCCGCTCACGATAGCGCCTCACAGCTGCTCTTTGCGGGCTTGCGCTTCACGCTTGCCGGCGCCCTGGTTATCGTTGGGATGAGTGCGGCCCAACGCCGCCCCCTCATTCCGCAGGCTCGTGACATCAAGCCCATCTTTGTCTTGTCACTCTTCCAGACTATCGGGCAGTACTTCTTTTTCTACCTGGGACTCTCGCGCGCCAGCGCCATGTCGAGTTCCATCATCGAGGCCAGCGCCAACTTCCTAGCCATCCTCTTTGCCGCCCTGGCATTTCGCACCGAGAAGCTCGATATGGCCAAGGTGCTTGGCTGTATACTGGGCTTTGCCGGCGTCGCGCTCGTCAACCTTTCGGGCGCGGACGGCACCTTTGGCTTTGCGCTCGACGGCGAGGGCTTTATCCTGGCCTCCACCGTCGCGGGTGCCCTTTCGACCTGCCTGATCGGTATCTTCTCGCGCGAGCACGACGGCGTCTTGCTTGCCGGGTGGCAGTTCTTGGTCGGCGGCCTGGTCCTCACCGCCATCGGCTTTTTGATGGGTGGCGCACTCTCCCCCACGGCGATTGCCCCCGCCATCGCGCTCATCATCTACATGGCGCTTATCTCCGCGGTCGCCTACTCGCTGTGGTCGCGCCTGCTTGCCGTCAACCCCGTCAGCCGCGTCTCGGTCTTTGGGTTTATGAACCCCGTCTTTGGTGTGGTGCTGAGCGCGCTGCTGCTCGGCGAGGGCGCTGGCACGAGCCCCGTTACCGTCATCGTTGCCCTGCTGTTGGTCTGCGGCGGCATCATCATCGTCAACAAACCCAAAAAGGCCTAACGAACCGCCCTTATTTAGTCGAGGGGATTCACATGCTTTAGCTTAATGGAGTACATCGGTGAGCTGAGGGCCGCAACGCACGCCAGCGTTCGCTTTTTTTCTAGCGTATCTGGACGCCGGCTTTCTTCTTCTCGCGCTTTACGCGGTAGAGCTCCGCGTCGGCAGCGCGAAGCAAGTCTTGCCAGGTATCGACGCCATCACCAACCTGTGCGTAGCCGATGGACATCCGCAACAGATACGGGACCTCGGCGCGCGCGAGCTCGTCGCTGATTGCCGCGCACAGACGCATGATGTCCTGCTCCGCCGTCGCCTTTTGAAGCACCACAAACTCATCGCCGCCATAACGTGCGATAAAGCCACCAGACGCCGAGCAAACCTCTTTGAGCGTAGCAGATATGACCTGGAGGGCATGATCGCCCTCCACATGTCCATACCGGTCGTTAATCTGCTTAAAGCCGTCAGCGTCCATCATAAGCAGATACACATCTTCGGCCTGATCCACATTTGAAAAGAGCGACAGCATATAGGTCTCAAAACGGTTGCGATTGTTGAGGCCAGTCAACGGGTCGGTCGAGATCAGCTGCTCCTGGTAGATGATGTAGAGCAGCAGGATGCTCAGCGTTATACCGACACAAAGGCCCGGTACCGAAAACAAAACCTGGAAGGTACCGCCCACCAGAGCGGGAACCGCAAAAAAGGCGAGGGTGCGATAAATGGCCTTCTTTTGCAGACTTTCGACTTTTCGAGTCTGAATAAAGGCATGCAAAGACGTATATATGATGTAGCAGTAGCTAACGATAGGCTGAATCATATAAAGCGCTCCGCGACGATATACGCCCTGTGCATCGATATAGAACATAGTGTGCGTCCAGTAGCTGGTAAATGCCAGCACGACCACCAATACGGTTGGCAACGTCACGAGCGCCACCCTATAGCGCGCGGTCAAAAGGCGTGAGCCCTGCACTGTCTCGGAATAGAAAAACCAAATGAGGCACGCGATGGCGAACAGCGAAAACGAGACCGCGTTGGAAATCCAGTTGGCCGTGATGCCTACAGGAGTGCTCACGCCGTCCGAGAGCGTCCAGATCATATCGAAGAAAATGTAGGCTGCAGACGTGTAGCCCAGCATGCTAAACAGAAGCTGCTGGGTGCTCGAGAACAAGGAGCGGCGGCTTCGTGCGGCAAGCCCGATAAGAACAATCATGCATAGCAGGAATATCTCAATCTTGAGTGCCTTAACCACTAGACGCCATCCCTTCAATATTCAAGTGGTCAGAATCGCCCGATTCTGGTCTGGGCAACAAACACCCCCTACCCGCAGGGGTAAGGGGAATCATAGCAGAGCGCCCGAACGTCACTGCAAAACAGTCATCGTTCGGGCGCTCAAACGGCGCGAATTGCACTCCGGCATCATTGATTGGTAGCGATTGCTATTCGCCATCGATGTCGGTCGCGATGGCCTCCTCGATGGCCTCGACACCGGCAGGCGACAGATCCTCCTTGCCCTGGCAAAACTTCTTGTCGGCCCAGCCGGTCAGAATCGGGGCCATGATTGCCGTGATGATGACGGCGGTGGCGATCTGCGCATACGCGGTGGGCGCAAGCTCGGCATAGCGCGGTGCGACCTCGGCGAGGGCAACCGGTGTGGTCATAGCCGTGCCGGCGATGGTGGAGCAAGCCACAGCGGCCTTGCCATTGCCGCCGCACAGGCGCTCGAACGCAAAGGTGATAGGACCGACGACAAACAGCGTGATAAGGCCCAACAAGATGCCGGAAATACCGCCGGTGATAAAGCTCGAAAGACTCATTGACGCACCGAGCTGAAATCCGATAACGGCAATCGCAGGGTTGGTGCCGGGAACCAGCAGGTTCTTGATGAACGGGAAGAGGTTGCCCAGAACCATACCGATGACAAGCGGCAGGATGGAGCCGACGATGGTACCCAGCGGGATGTTAGCAAGACCCGAAACGCCCAGGATGATCATGGTGACGGCGGGGCCGGCCGTAAAGAACAGGATACCCACGGCGCCCTGCTCGGACTCGTCGCCGAACTCGCCCATGATGCCCGTGTAGAGCGCCATGTTGCAAAACGTAATGCCGCCGATGATGGAGACCGAGCTCAGGCCCAAAAGGTTGTCGTTAAAGAAATACGCAACACCAAGACCCAGCGCGGCTGCCACCACAAGCCTAGGAATCAGCACAACGATGCCGGTCTTGATGGCGCCCGGCGTGGACTTAAAGCTGATGCCAGCACCCACAAACAGCAGGATCGCGGCAACGATGGTGTTGGAACCACCGCAGCAGGCGGCGGTAAAGAAGCCGCCGATCTCAAAGACCTGCGGGCAGAAGGTATTGAGCAAAAGGCCAACGATCATCGGGTAGATCATGATGTCACCCGGGATACGCGGGACTTTGAATTTCTTTTGCTCGTTGGCGGTCGCTTCCTGTGCCATGAAACCCCCACTTCCGCTGACGAAGAACAAAAGCCCACGTCACACTTTGCTACAGTAAAGTTTGACCATGGTACCAGAAGAAGCAGACCGGCTCGGTGAGAAATTCGATTCGTTGTGCCGGGACGCTAAACGTGCTCCGCTCTTATATGAAGCTCAAAACGATATAGAACACGATGCCCGAGACGCAGCACCACAACATCGACTTTGTCTTGATTGCCACCGCCACGACGCCGGCGGCCGCAATCCAGGGAATCAAGCCCTGCCACAAGCCGGCGTCGAAAGCGCCAGGGCTTATCAAATCGTTGGCGACCAGCGCCGCAAAGGCGGCAGGCGGAATATAACCCAAGGCCTCGGTAACGCGGGGCGACAGCGTTCTCCCGCGCAAGGCAAACGCCGGGGCAATGCGGAAAAACGCGATGGCCGCCCATGACGACAGCCATAGGACCAAAAACTCATTAACGGGCATCGCGAGCGCCCCTTCCCTCGGCGAGGACATCGCACGCGAGTGCCGTGACAACGCCGACGAGCACACTTGCCGGCACGGCGATATTCGTCCACCCCAAGAACTTGCATATGGCGACGGACACCGCAGCCAAACCGGCAGCTACGACATTGCCGCGCGACAGTCGCTGCGAAAAGAGTAGGCAGATAAAGAGCGATGTGCAGACAAAACCCGCAATAGCGGTGGGAACATCAACAACGGCGCCGACGATGGCGCCCGTCGTACACGAAACGCCCCATGTTGCGATGAGGATCACGTTGAGCACAAAGGACTCGAGCGGACCCCAATCCTCCCCTTTAACCAACTTGGCAAGCGAAATGCCGTATGCCTCCTCGGTAAGTGTCGCGGCAACAGCCAGCGTCTGACGCTTCGAAGCACCCCTCAAATGCGGTGCGATCGATGCCGAGTAAAGCGCAAAGCGCGAGGAGATTGCGGCGACGCTCGCGACGATCGACGCCGCAGGCACGCCTGCTAGCCACAGATTACAGATCATAAACTGCCCGCTGCCCGTCACGAACGTGCTGCTCAGGGCAAAAACCATCCAGGGTTCCATTCCCGTCTGCGCCATAATCATTCCGCACGGCGCGGCTATCGCAACATAGGTAAGCATCACCGGCCAGACGGTTTTAACGATTTTGAGCACCATAGCGTTCCTCGTCCCGACAAGATTTCCGAGCCGCATTCAACGACGCGGCAGAACCATCGCCCGATGGCAACCGAGTTCACCTACAATTGCCACCGGATCGAAAGACACAGAAAGACACAACTTTTTAGGAAGTCATTATGACAGCTATCGATCGAACGCGGGCTGCCGCGGCCTTCAAGACCTACACCGATGCCTACGATGCCGCCAATCCGCGTATCGCGCTCAAAATCGAGCATACGTACCACGTTGCCGAGGCATGCGATGCCGTGGCACGCGAACAGGGCTGGTCACCTCAGGACATTGACCTAGCGTGGCTTTGCGGCCTGCTGCACGATATGGGTCGCTTTGAGCAGCTGCGACGCTGGGACACGTTTAAGGATGCCGAGAGCATGAGCCATGCGGCGTTGGGCGTCGAGGTTCTCTTTGGCGAAAACCCTGCAGACGCGCCCGCGACAACAAGTATCCGCGACTTTATCGACGATCCGGTAGAAGACGAGTTGATTCGCGCAAGCATTGCCTATCACAGCGATTTCCGTCTACCCGCGCAGCTCGACGAGCGCACGCGGCGCTTCTGCGATATTGTGCGCGATGGCGACAAGGTCGACATTATGCGCACCATCGCCGACAGCACCGTCGACACCATCCTCAAAGTGGATGAGGACGTGTTTCTTGCCAGCCACTTCTCGGCACCGACGCTGGCTGCCTTTGACGAGCACCGCTGCGTCACGCGCGATGAGCGCGATGAGCCCGCGGACTACTTGGTGGGGCTTATCTGCTTTATGTTTGAGCTCGTCTATCCGGCAAGCCGCGCGCTGGCGCGCAAGCAGGGCGATATCTACCGCCTGCTCGACGCACCTTTTGGCATCGTGCGGCCCTTTACCGACCCCGCCACGCAAGCGACCTGGGAACGCCTAAAGAAAGAGATGCGAGCCTGGCTGGCCGGCGCCTAGCGCTCGAGCTGGGCCAGGAGCTCTTCGACGACTTCGACGGCGTCGCCGACAACTTTATACTGCGCAGCGCCGAAGATGGGGGCATCTGGGTCCTCGTTGACGGCAATGACGCACTCCGCGCCGCCGATGCCGGCTAGGTGCTGGATAGCACCCGAAACGCCGATGCTCACAAGGAGCTTGGGCGAAACCGACACGCCGGTCTGCCCAACCTGGTGGCGGTACTCCAGCCAACCTGCCTCCACAACAGGACGCGTGCAACCAAGCTCGGCACCCAAGGCATCGGCGAGCTTTCGCATCAGGGGCAGATTCTTCTTGGAGCCAATGCCGCGGCCCACCACGACCAGGCGCTCGGCATCGGCAATTGATGTCTGCTGCCCCCACTCCTCGGCGGGAATCGAGATCTCGACGCGGGCCTTAGCATCATCCGCAAGCGATACCTGGGTAATCGTGCCAGAGCGGCTGTAATCAAACTCGGGTACCCCAAAGATGCCGGGACGCACCGTTGCCATCTGGGGACGATGATTGGGGCAGATAATGGTGGCCATCAAGTTGCCGCCAAACGCCGGGCGGGTCTGCTGCAGTAGACCCGCCTCCGTATCCATCGAAAGCACCGTACAGTCGGCCGTAAGGCCCGTCTGCAAGCGTACGGCCACACCGGGCGCCAGCTCACGACCAAAGGCGGTCGCGCCGTACAGAATGGCCTCGGGTCTGCGCTCGGCCACCAAATCGCAGATGAGACGAGCATAGATCTCCGCATCGTTTTGGCGCAGTCGCTCGTCGCGGCAGACCACGACCTCGTCGGCACCGGCGCAGACCAGATGCTCCAGGTCCTCAAGCGAGCCCTCGGGGCCCATGCCGGCCAATGCCACCAGACGGCAACCGCGAGCATCGGCAAGCTCGCGCCCCTTGCCCATGAGCTCGTAGGCCACCGGAGCCACGACATCGTGCTCGTCGGTCTGCACGAATACCCAAATGTCTCGATACGCATCGAGGTCAACCGCGCCGGCAGCCTCGTCGCGCTCGATCGAAATGGCATTGACGGGGCAAGCATCGACGCACCCGCCGCACAAGATACAGCCGTCGGTCACATGGGCGCAGCGGTTGGGGCGCTCGCCCTCCACCACAATGCCACCCGAGGCACAGGCGCGAACGCAGCGACCACAGCCAACGCATGCCTCGCTATCGATTATCAGTCCGCTCATCTATGCCATCCCCTCGATAATCCTGGCAAGCTTTGCCGCCTGCTCGACCGGCGTGCCCTCGATGGCCTCACACGTTTGGTCGCGGTCGGGCACAAACGAGCGCACGACCTGCGTCGGTGATCCAGTAAGGCCGCAACGCGAGGGGTCGGCATGCACATCGGTAGCACAGACCACCCGCACATCCGCATCTTCGGCCGCGCGAATGCCGGCGATGCTCGGCATGCGCAGCTGGCCGATCTCCTTGGCGGTCGTCATCGTGCACGGCATCTCCAGATAGACCGTCTCCTCGCCGGCGTCACAGCCGTGGACAAGCGCCAGCGCACCGCACGTCGTAAAGCCCGCACTCTGCACGCAGCTCACATCGGTCACGCAGGGAATCTCGAAGGCGCCGGCCAGCTCGGGGCCAATCTGGGCAGTATCGCCATCCACCGCCATCTTGCCGCAGATGAGCAGATCGAAGTCCTCGTCGAGCGCCTCGATGCCGCATTTGAGAGCATAGGTGGTCGCCAACGTGTCCGCGCCCGCAAAAGCACGGTCGGTGAGCAGCAATGCATCGTCGGCGCCGCGGGCAATGCAGTCGCGCAGCAGCGATTCGGTTGCAGGGATGCCCATCGACACCACCGTCACGCGCACATCCATGCCAAAGCCGATAAAGTCGTCCTTGAGCGCCAGAGCGCATTCGAGTGCACTTGCATCGAAGGGATTAATGACCGCCTGCTTGCCATCACGCACGATGGTATTGGTTTTGGGGTCCATCTTGACCTCGGTGCTTCCCGGTACCGCTTTGACGCACACCACCATATGGAAATCGCTCATCTTCACGCGCCCCCTTTCTGGACGAGTTCATCCAAGAGCTTCTCCGAAAACAGGTTGCCACGACCCAGCTGCCCGGCAGGATCGAACTGCAGCTTGAGTCGAGCCGATTCGACCATGGCCTCGTGGCCGTACATCGTCTCCAAAAAGCCCGCTTTGATCTTGCCGACGCCGTGCTCGGCAGAGACGGCGCCGCCCATAGCCGTTACCTCCGCAGCCCACCGGGCAAACAGCTCACCACCGCGACGGTAGTCCTGCGCATCGCGCGGCAGGATATTCACATGCAGATGGTTGTTGCCGATATGTCCCCAGGCGGCAGACTCAAGCCCGCTTTCGGCCAGCGTGCGGCGATAGAAGGCAACGACATCGGCCAGGCGCGCGTTGGGTACCGACATATCCGACCCCAGTTTGGTAATGGTGGGGTCGGTGCGGCGACGCTCGTCGATGAGCATGTTGACACTCTCGGGGACGGCGTGGCGGAAGAACCGCTGGCATTCGCGATCGACCTCGGTGCGCGCAACCCAGGTCGCGTCATCGCGGCCGCCCGCAAGCTCCAAAACCCATCCCAGGTGGTACAGCTCCTCAGTCGCTTGAGCCTCGTCGTCGCAGTCGAGTTCCACGTAAACACAGACCTTTGCCTCATCGTCGAGTGCCGGCAGCGAGGCAAACGCGGTCGACTGCTCGCGCTGGCGGCGAAGGATATCCAAGGCGCTGGCATCGAAATACTCAATAGCGGCGGCATGGGACAGCACGGGGCGCACGGAATCGGTAAAGGACACTGCCTTGTCCTCGCTGTCGAAAAAGCAGCTCACGCCCCATACGACCGAAGGTGCCGCCTGCAGGGCGATCTCGAGCTCGGTAATGACGCCGAGTGTGCCGCACGCACCGATGAAAAGATCGATGGCGTCCATATCGTCCGAAGCGAAATAACCCGACGCGTTTTTGGTCTTGGGCATGGTATAGCCAGGAAGATCCAGCTCGAGTGCGCGGCCACCTGCCGTCACGAGCGACAAGTGGCGTGCGTCAGCGTGCGCCTGACCTCGATGAAGCTCAAGCAGGTCGCCGTCCGCCAGTGCCACGTGAAGCCCCGTAACGTGCGGCCGCATGGGGCCGTAGGCGTAACTGCGGGCACCGGAGGCATTGCATGCCGCCATGCCGCCCAGGCAGGCAGATGCCTCGGTGGGATCGGTGGGAAAGAACTGCTCGGGAGCTGCCTGGAACTCCTCATAGGCCTCAAGCGATGCCTGATCCCAGCCAGCGGTCGGCAATGCCTTCTTGCCCAGCTGCTTGCGTAACTCCGAAAGCACGACGCCCGGCTCCACGCGCAGCAGAAAACGGCCTCGCTCGTCGCGGCGAAGACCCAGGTAGCGATTCATACGAGAAGTGTTGAGGATGTGGCCGCCGTGGGGCACGGCACCGGCAGCCAGACCGGTCCGAGCACCCTGGACCGTTATCGGAACATGCTCGGCATGGAGCTTTCGCAGAATGGCGCGGACTTCGTCCTCCGTTGTCGGAAACGAGATGCTCGACGCCTCGCCCGATGTGCGAGATTCATCGCGACCATATTCTTCGAACTCGTCGCCGAAGGGTTTGATGGCTGCAGACACGCGAACTCCCCCTTTAGTTAACTACAGTGTTTGCAGGGAGATGTTACCGCATCGTTTCGTCGACGTGACTGAGACAGTCTCCATAATTGGCGAATTTTACGTTTGCGCAATTCGGCGAGCGGCAGCGTTTTCTCGGCAGGCGCTCTATTTAACGCGCTCCTTCCCATCGCTGCCACGCATGCAATTGGCGCCCGAAAAAAGTTGAGATATTTTTTACCCTCTCTCACCTGCGGCGATGTAAATCCGTCAAGCATTTGGTCAGAAATTGGTCAAGTTACGGCTGATACGGTCGGCATCGACAGCCAAAGCCAATGGAAGGTTTGGCCCAAAAACAGGGAGGTTCCCATGGCATATTACTGGCCCCAGTACGGCATCGCCATCGAAGTTGACGACGACCCGTATCTTCTGCCCTTCGATGAGGAGGCATTTCCCGATGCGGCTGTCTATCACGTCACCACCGATGTGATTTGCGATCCCGAATCGTTTTCGGCACTCGCCCACCACATCGCCCACATCCACGACATCAAACTCGACCCAAACTTCGACGAGCTCATCTACTCGCGACGCCTCATGCTCCACATGCTCTTTGGCGCCGATCCGTCCACGTTCGCGCGCGTCTATACCACTAAGGATGCCGCATGAGCGTAAGGAAGCAGTCGAGCCCCCTAGGGTCAAAACATCGAAAAAGGCTCGGCGTTGTCTGCCTGGCCATCGCCTGCGCCCTTATCGCCGTCGACCTATACGCCTGGCAGTCAAAGCCCGTCGCCGAGACAGGTGCCTCGGTCACAGCGGCGGAGGGTAAGTCGCGCCAGGAAATCCAGGACGAGCTCGATGCCATCGTCCGCGACAACATGATGACGATCTCGGTCGCACCGGTCGCCCAGCTACAAAAAGGCGGCAAGCTGCGCGTCAACGTGCAAAACGTCCAGGATAACAAGTTTCCCCAGCGTTTCCGCGTGATCCAAAACGACGAGACCATCTATGAATCGGGCGTGGTCGAGACCGGCAAGACCGTTGAGACCTGCCCCGCAGGCGACATCAAAGAAGGTGAGGCGTATATCGAGATTCAAGCGCTCGACGCCAAGACCTACGACGCCCATGGCAATCCCACGCGCATCAAGGTGCGGGTTGCGCAGCCCGAAGACTAGATCTGCCACCCGTTGCGAAAACGCGCACCCACGCCGCTTTCGTCTGACCATCACGGAAACGGTCCGTGACGAATAGAAAGGAACGATTATGGACATCACCGGGAACTTGAGCGGGACCAGGGCGCTCGTCGTGGGCGCGGGGCTGATGCTTGCACTCTCAATGGGTGCCGCGCCGACCCCCGCCCTGGCGGAGGGACGCACTGGAACCACCAACGTGACTATCAGGACCCAAATCGACAACATCAAGTTCAAAGCCCCGACCGTCATCCCATTTGTCGCCAAGGCCGATGGCACGCTTCAGGGCCCTTCCGAGAATACAACCACCATCGACAATCTTTCGGCCTATGGCATCCACGTTACCAACATGAAGATCGGCGCCAAGAACTCCTGGAGCATCGTCGCCGACGCCAAGACGGGAACCGCCCAGAACTCCATCGATTTTAAGGTTGGTCCGGACAAGGCACTCCAAGACGCTCACGCCGCGACGCAGGAAGCGGGCCTCGACCTTTCCAAAAATGCATCCTTCGACATGGGCTACCAGGGCATCGCCGATGGTACGGACAAGATTAAGCTCAAGACGAGCGGCAATGTCGCCCGCGTCACGCGAGACATCTTCCATGTGACTGGCGAGGGCGACCAGGTCGCAAGCATTACGTGGACGGTCGAGCCCGGTGCGCACACGGCCTAAGGCGATTGTCCTTGCCGTCATCATCGGCGTTGTAACGTTTGCCCCAATCGCCGCCTTTGCCCAACAAGAGCAAGCGCAGGCTGCCACGCAAGTGACCGTCGATCTATCGGAGCTCGAAGGCAGTGGCCAACATGAGCCCCTCGCGCAAACGGGCGACACGCAACAGCTCCTGGCAGCAGGAATCGCCGCGACAGGCGCAAGCGCCATCGGCCTTGGCCTGCGCATCAAACGCAGCCAGTAGCCGCGAAAATCGAGACCGTCCAGAACAGGTAAGGAGAACCCATGGCATCAAAGAACCTTTTGCCCGTTGCCGCGCTCTGCAGTGCGCTTGCCACCGGCATGCCCGTCGCCGCCCTAGCGACACCCGCCGTAGATGTCCCCTTACCTGCCGTCAACTGTCTCGCCACAAACCAGATGAGCACCATCGCGCGCCAACGCTTCTCGCTTGCGCAGGCAAGCATTTCGACCTCGGGGTGCCTCCGTCGCCGCACGAGCAGCTCGATAGTCGTGGATACCGAGCGCTCGTGCACAACGGACGGCCCCCTAACGGGATGCGTTATCTGCACATGGCGCGCAGCTGCAACTGATGCCGATGGCGATTCCTGCGACGTGGAGCTGCGCCTCGACATCACCCTGTCCGATGACTCGGCGGACGGGGCAACAGTCGCCTTCGACAGCACGTTTTTCGAAGACGGAGGAGGTGTATGCCTGGGCTGCGTCCCCTCGAGCGCCGATGGCACGCAGCCCGCTATCTCTTTCACCGCATCGTTGAAAATGACCAAGGCGGGCACCGACGCTGCGGCGAAAGGCGAGACCCCCCTGATGCTCTACGCGAGCGGCGCAGAAAGCCAGGAGATTCGAGGCAAACAGCGAACCGGATCGCTCAGCCTAACACGAGGGACAGATCCCAGTCCCATCGATATCAGCGCCCAAACACAAAATGTGCATCGCGTCCTCGCCGATCCGGCGCTCCTCGAGATGGAATGGAGCGGAGTAGGAGCGGTCGGACTCGCCCCCTCGACAGGTGACATCGCAAGCGACTCCAGCGAGAGCAGCGGTGAAATAGCGCCTGGGGACAATGTCGCACCAGGCGGCATAACACCGCCATCGAGCGGTCCTTCAGCCACTTTCAGCGAGCCAAGCGAAACAGCCGCCGCAGTGGGCGGCACGCAAGCTGGCGAAAACTTGGGGTGTCCCATGCCGGCAGACATCGACGAGGGCAATTGTTGCATGATGGTCGCGCTCGACCGCACGGAAACCGTCGACGTCGCGAGCATTGATGTCACCGCTGCCGATAAGCCCGTCCGCAAAGCAGCCATTATCGCATTCCCTAAAACCGTCGAAGTTGTTTTTCTGCCATCGGGCGAGGTCGTAGCCCCCACCCTACTCACCTTGCTTGGGGCAAAGGGCACGGCCAACCAAATCGACAACCTCACGGTCGTCGACCCTGCGACCACCGCAAAACTGCACCTGTATGCCGTAACCTCGGACGGAGGCAAAACCGAGGAATTCGACGGTGAGAACCTCCTGAATAACCGGATACTCCATAAAATGGAAGACGTCTCGTATCAAATTGAGCTCGAGGGATTTGACCGAGCTCGAGATGCTGATATCATCGCCGCGGCCATTGAGTCCCCGCAGCGACTCATGACGCTGTGCTTCGATTACAGCCCCTATGTCGTGATGGGAGGCTGAGGCTTGGGCACCAAATGCCGTCGTTAATACCACTTATATAACGTATAGGATGAGGCATGACGCACCCTGCAGCCCGTTCTGCTACGATTGCCAGGTTGGCATCAATATGGGAGGGTTCATGCCGGGTTTGGGAACGGTCATCAACGTCGCGCTTTTGATCGCGGGCGGTCTGCTGGGCCTCATGGGCGGGCGCTTCATTACGCCCCGCATCCAAGACACGCTCATGAAGGCGTCGGGGTTGTGCGTTCTGTTTATCGGCCTGGGCGGCACCATGCAAAAGATGCTCGTCATTGACGGGAAAACGCTGGCGACCACCGGCACCACCATGCTTATCGTCTCATTTGCCCTTGGCTCGCTCATCGGCGAGGCCATAAACCTGGAAGCCGGCATCGAAAATCTGGGCGAATGGCTCAAGCGCAAAACCGGCAGCGAAGGCGACAACGAGTTCACCAATGCCTTTGTCTCGACATCGCTCACCGTGTGTATCGGCGCCATGGCCATCGTAGGATCGATTCAGGACGGTCTGCTCGGCGACTGGTCCACGCTTGCCCTGAAGGGCGCGCTGGACTGCATCATCGTCTGCACCATGACGGCCTCGCTTGGCCGCGGCTGCATCTTCTCGGCCCTGCCCGTTGCCGTATTCCAGGGCACGATCACGCTTTTTGCCGGCGCGCTCTCCCCCATCATGACCGCCGCCGCCCTCGACAGCCTATCGCTCGTGGGCTCTATGCTCATCTTCTGCGTCGGCGTCAACCTCATCCGTCCCCAGACCTTCCGCACGG
>CABSMX010000037.1 GCA_902478945.1 uncultured Collinsella sp. | reverse complement strand
GGCGTGACGGCCGGGGAGTTCATGGGCAGGCTCGAGGCCTACCTCGTATACTATCGTGAGGAGCGGATCAAGAAGTCCCTCGGGTGGCTCAGCCCGATGGAGTACCGCAGGAAGCTTGGATACGCCTAGGCGCGGTCCAAGAAATCGTCCGCACCCCCTAAAGGGGGAAAATTCTGCTGGTCATGCTCAAGTACCTCTCAACATAAACTGAAAACTCGTTTGCTTGGTCTCTTTTTGAGACCCCATCTGATGTGCTATGGCTGCAGTATATGTTCTCCCCTTTTACAATGCAAGCGTAATTTCAAAAAGTTCTAGGAGCGATAATTGCGCAACACCATCACTTGTCGCCACCGCCATCCTCTACCGCGCCCTCACGCGCAGCGCACTCGTTGAGATACTTGACCGGAATCGGCCACACGGACGGAGCCTTATAGCGCGAAAGGCCTATGTTGGCCAGCTGAACCAACAACTCAGACAAATCATCGCCGTCGAGTACCTCAATCGAACGCACGTGAATCGCAGTCGCCATATCCTCCTGGGTGCCGTTGTTGACGCCCACAAAATAGCAAGTCTTGCCCGCACGCTCGAACGTTCCAATGCCGTAATAAGGCGAGTTGTAGCTCTCGAAAATCTCTTTCTTACGCCCTGCTTTGCCTGTGAGCTGATGCTCACCCACCAGGGCCATAAAGTTATTGGAAAACGTCGTCAGTCCCGTATCCCGCACGCGCGCAAGCATAGACTGCCCGTTCGCATGCACGTCAAAGACATAGGCGCCCTTATCGAGTTTGCCGTCCGCGGTCAGCAGATCGAGCTCCATCTCGTCCTCGGGACCATCCTCTGCCGAATGTGAGGCATAGCGCATGCCCCCCATCCGCGCCAATCGCCAACGTAGCGATACGCGAATCCAGCTCAATCTTGTCCTTTGTTTTATGCGGCACATCGACCAAGCCACACACCGTCACCGACTCAATATCCAAAGCATCAAGATCAAACGCCGTCACCCGCTCGTCGACAACATCCTGCTTTACCAGCAGTTCTTTGAGCATGGCGCCCAGGATCGCCTCTTGCGCATTGCGATCCTTTTGCTTTGGCGCCACCTTAAACAGTGGCTCGCACACATCCGGTGTCACGTGCTGTTCCACCACGCCAGCATGTAAGGCATAGCCGTCGTCCTCAGCAACCTCATTGGGCACAACGACAAGGTTCAGCGCCCGCGAATCCACGGCCCTTCCGCCATACGTTGCGCGAACGCCCCACGAGGAATCGTTAAGTCGATCGGCCAGCTGGCGCGCCACTTCGGCAAGCCCATTGCGCGCAAACGACACCACGATTCGCTGCCCCGCCATGCGCTCCGCAACCACGCGCGCGTACTCATCACCCTTGAGCACCTCGTAGAAACTCTTACGCGGGTATTCCATGAGCGTCACCCGGGCGAAGTCGCTGTAACGGCGTTCGAGAATCTGCAGCCCTCGATACAAAATGCCCTTCTTGGTATAGGCGACCTTGTCCGCCTGGGCCGAGAACGTCAGATCACGGCGCTTGGACGGCTTGTCGCCCTTGGCTCGGCGCAGGATGTACTCGTCTTTTTGTTCGTGGGCAAGCACCATCGTCGCCACGGGCGATAGCCTGTAGCCCACTTGGCTCTTAATCTTTTCGAGCTCTTTCTCGTCACCTTGTGCCCTGCCAATAAGCACACGGCGCTTGGTAAACGTCCGAATCTTAAGATCAAAGGTGCAATCCTCATCGATAACGATTTCAACCGTTTCGATCTTGGCAGGTCCCCTTCCGTCGCTTTCGACAGCATCGCGGCGGGCACCCTTGGCGCTAATGACATACAGGTGCCCGGTGTCATTGGGAACTTCGTCCTCAATCCCCTCAAACTGAGAGCAGGAGTTGAACAGCAAGCGGAGCGCAACGTAATCGTCCAACTCGTTCCAATTAGTTTTAATCGGAACTATCTGCTCCTGATAAAGCGAGGCATTAAGGTCGCCCGTCTGCACGCCCGCTTTGACCATCAGAAAGACGCGGTTGTCTGCAAGCTGCGTGAGCGCGACGACCTTGCCCGTCTGGCACACATCGGCCATAAAGTTCGCCACGGCATGCTTGCCCGCATCGCCGACGTTGCACCAAAAGACCGAGTAGCGCTCCTCGGCAGCAGCGGCATCGAGCTGCAACACGAGCTCTGATACGGCGATGTCTCCCAAACCGCACGGCTGGTTATGCTTCGATTGCACGGCCGATCGCCTCCATCATCTCCAAATTGATTGCACCGTCGGCGGCCATATAAGGAACGGAGAACACAGTCCCCTCAGCATCGAGTGCCTTGGGCACGCACTCAAGCGCTGCCTCATCAGCCAAAACGTTGACGATTAGCAGGCGTTTCGCCCCAACCTTTTGAGCCTTCGCCCTAAAGCGCTCGGCATCCGACGCCTCGCGACCGTCGCGAACATAAGCGATATAGGCACCGATGCGATAGTGCTTAAAATCGATCCATACCCCGGTCGTGTTGCCAGCAGCATCGAGCACCTCAAAGTCGCCACCTGTCTCGGCGTGTGCCGCATCGCCACGCGTAAGCGAATAGCGGCCGTCGTAATATGCCTCAAAGATTGCCCTTCCGGCAGATTCTCCCAGCTCACCCAGGTAGACCGCCTGGAACATATAGGGCGTCATGTGCGCCGTCGCCGCCGGCTGCAGCGTTGTGGGCACCCCGTCGCTCGACCAACGCTCACGCACTTCGCGAATTGACAGCAGCTCGGGTACGCGCGCCGCCGCCTGGCTCACCTGGCGAACCGTCGCGCCCTTTAAGCCCTCCTTGCAGTGGCAACGATCCTCCAGACGAGCAGCAATCTGCTCGACGGGCTCACCATCGTAGCTAGGGAATTCAAAGTGCGGCACCTTGCATGCCCCGCCTTCTGCATAGGCATAGCCATTTGCAGCATGCGACATGCGCAGCGCGGTACTCCGGCGCTCTGGGTATTGCGCGAGATCTTCCCACGGCAGGCAAAAATGATGCAGGTAAAAGTCGCGCTCGCCATCAAAAGCAGTGAGATCTTCGTCCCCGGCGTTTAGCGAGGTAACTTTCCACGCCAGCTTTTCGTGCTTTTGCTTGGCAAGGTTGTTCCTAAAGGCGGCAAGGTTCTGCTGCTTAACGGCAGCGTGTTCCTTGTTGTCCGTCATATGGTTGTTGGCAGCGGCGCAGGCACCAACCACCTGCTCAAGCTCGTAGCCCATCGGCAAATCATGCAAGAACGAAAAGTTGCAATCGTTCGCAATCTCGCGGTCGAGCAGCACCTGCACGCAAGGCATCTTTACACTCGTGCGCATCAGGCGACCCACAGCCTGTGCCACAATGCGAGCGCCTTCGACCTGATAAGAGAGGGTGTCGCGCACCGGCAGGCTCTTATTAACGCCAGATAGAAGCATCCGTACGTTCCGGCGCTTTTGAGTAAACGGAACCTCGCCGCGCGCTACCAGTTCCTCCTGCTCCACCACGCCAAGTAGCGCCTGCTGGACAAACTTATTTGAGTTGATCTCCACTCCCCAGGTCAAACGACTTGTGGGCGACTCGATATATAAGAAATCAAGATCCATCTTGGGGCGACGGTCGGCATTTTCAAAGCCGCAATCGACCTGATGAACCATGCCGCACAGATTCTCCGGCACCTTGTATTTGAGATTCTTGGAAAAGCCACCGGCCGAAAGATTGATAAACATCAGGGTCGGCTGGCCCAGCTCGAGACGTTTTTGAGCGCCACGCCAACCTGCATCCCATTCCGCAGCGTTAAAGCACGGCACCATGTCCTTGGCGGCCTCAAGCGATTTCTCGTACGACATCTCGGGGCACTTGATGTTTCTAATCACCAGCTCCGCGACAATCTCGCGCGCAAGATCCAGCGCCAGACTATTGAATTCGCCATGGTTTCCCATGTGGCGCGTGGTAAAAACGGCTCCCGCCCGTTGCTCGTTACGCGCCACACCACGGGCCCAAGTGCTCACGGCAACAAGCGTCTTGCTCAGGCGCTTCAGCTCAAACTCGATGCTCTTGGCGTCGCTCACGCCCACCCTGTCAGCAATCTTTAAGCGCAAGCGCACCGCAAGTCCCTCACTCACGCCAATCCCGTCAAAGAACCGCATCGCGCGCTCGTACACCTCGTCGGGCGACACAATGATGCCGCCAAAGGCGCCGCCTGCCAGCGCGACCATGCCGGCAATTTCCTTGGACTCATCCACCCAGGCAATATCGACGTCGTACTCCTTCGCAGCCTGTTTGTTAAACAGCTTAGTCTGTCGCACGATTTCCTGGTTGAGCTCGCCAATCCAAGCGTCCTTGCGAACCACGCCATGAACCTCGTCAAGGTAATCGAGGTTGAAGTTTTTGACGGTCGGCGCACTCCATGTTGCGCTCATGCACACGCAAGGCGCTTTGGCGGCAATGGAGGCAAGGTAGGCCTCGGGCATGCGCTCAATGCCGTGGCTGGTTAGGTACGTGGTAAACATGTGCTCGATGGTGGTTTCCATCACTAGATAATCGACACCACGCGCATACATCGAGTCGTCGGCGGCATCGATCTCGTCATTCTTGCGATCTTTAAAGAACAGCGCCAGCATCAACGAATCCCAAAAATACTTCTCGCTGGTCTGGTTGTTCCTAATGCCCAGGGCATCGATGATGTTCTTGCGCGAAAGGTCGTCCTTGTACGAAATGCTGCCGTAGTACAGCTTGTCCATAAGCGTGGCGCAACGGGCGAGATGACCCACCACCATCCTGACCAGACCGCGTGCACGACGCACCGCCTTGCTGACGGTTTGCTGCCCACTCCCTCCGCGAGTGATAATCATATTGCGAGTACCGCCCTCATTGAGTTTGAAGCGCAACGGATTCGCCGAGTTGTCGCCCACCGAAATATCGTCGCTGCCAAACAGATGTCGACCGGAGAGCTGCTCTTCTTTCGCCTCGTCAGACAGCGCAAAAGGCGGACGCAGTTTCATGTCCTTAATACAAGAGGCGAGTGCCTTTTGAATTTTCTTGGCATCCTTGGCGATTTCTTCGGCATCTTCCTCTACGCTCGCCCGCGAAACCCTGTTCCTCTCGGCGTTTGACCCTTTGTGATCGCCCGACGTGGAAGCGTGCGTATAGACCGCCATCCATTGATCTCGATTCCCCAGTAGCAAGGGGTCCACCACACCGCCGTTAAAATGACGATCGAGGATACGCAATACTTCGTCCGGTTGAAACGTCACGGGATCGTCTGTCAGCGTCGACAGTATGTCGGCCTTCATGTGGTCGATTTCATCAAAGATAAACAGGCCCTTCTCGGCAGCCATTGCGTTAAAGAGCACAACGCCTGCACCGGTCACTGTATCGATCCTATTGATGAGCTTTTGCGGCGTCAGGGCAATCACATGCGGTATGCTCTCGTCATTGAGCAGGGCAGACGGCCAAATCTGGGGGATCACCTCCATGCCGCGCGTGATGTTTTTGAGCTCGTGGCTCACAGCCCAACGCAAGCTCGCATCCGCCGACGATAGCTTGTCGCGAAGGGCGGGGGTCAAACGGTCTGCAACACCTCCCAGACGATTTCGAGTGTCAAGGATGCCCAAAAGGTCATCGGCGATCTCCATCGCGTTGCCCCACGCTCGCTTAATGATGCGATGAGAGCTCTCGTCGTCCGCCTCGATGGGACACGGAATGTCGCGCACGCCCACGGCGCCCTTACCGCGCGTAGTCTCAATCCAATGCAGGATGTTATCGCCCGCACGCGGAAGATCGAACACCATGCGCTGCGCGGCATCGCCATCCATGCCCTGTTCAACCAGCAATTTGCGCACGCTCGCAACGTAGTTGTCGCGGTTGTCCTTACCCGGCACCACAAACACCAGGTAACGACGGCCCGGGCACTTGTTAAAACAGCCCGAATCGTCCCAGCCACCGGCGATGAGGTCGGCTGTGACCTGCTCGGCCGTATAGTTTTTACCCGAGCCCGTCGTGGCGCCCAAAAAGTACAGGCCATTGTTGCCCTGATCCTTGGGGGCAAACAGCGCACGCTCAAAAAACTCGCGCATCGCCTTTTGACGTGCAAGATAGGGAGCGAGCTCCTTGTCGTCCGCAGACGACGGATTCGATTGGCAGTTGAGATCCCACATAGCCATGGTCAAACCTCCGATTTAGTTGTTACACGTGTTTGATACCATCCCGTGCGGACAAAACTCGCGCTGGGCGGTCAAGGCGGCGGCGTCCATGCCGCTTGAGAGAAGAAAGAAAGGAAAGAGGAGCAGTCAGCGACTACTCGCACGAAGCGAGCAGTTTCTTAAGATCGCACTCCAACGCCTCGCGCTCTTTGGCATCGATCACTGCAAGGGCGACACGCATCAGGGATGCATCGGCGGCAGACTCCTGAACCTGGTCGGGGCGCTTGCTAAAGCTTTTCCCGGCAGCCTTCCGATCGGTCGCGCCGTTCAGTGCGGTGGCTAAAGATTGTCATCGGACTTTGCGCTGGCTTTGGCCGCCTCTTCGCCCGCGATCAGGTCCTTAACCGTTATATACGCACTGTACGTAGCATCCTCGATCTTTTCCAAAACATCATCAGGGTCGCAAGTGCCCCAAGTTTCTTCGAGGACTCGAGCCAATCCCCAAGCAGCGCTGAGCAGGACGTCAACGTCCTTTAGATCTAAATGATCGACCGTAAAGGGATAGTCCGCGCACTCCAGTAGATACGTGTCAACTGCGCCAATTGCCTCAGCCACGTATGGCTCAAGATCGCAATGGGGTTGGAGGGCGCACAGCGCCTTGTGCGGATCGGTCGGCTCGATCCAATACAGCGTTGTCGCATCCTCGCATTTCTCGAGCGGATAACGCTCAACCGCCTTCTCCCAACTTTCATACCAAGGATCGGCATCGCCGTCCGTCATCGACCTGCAAAGATCAATCGCCGCAGAAACAGTCGCACACGAGCATCTATAACTGGCGCCTTTCCTAAAATCATCATTGAGCTCGTCGTCGCCAGACAGCCTCGCCTCCATGATCAGAAACGGGCCGTCATCATCTGTAATGCTCATGGGATAGTTGTCACATTCGTAGTACGGATACATTTTGTCTCCAATCAACCGTTCGGTCACATTAACAAGCAATATCAAAACCGCGCTCACGCGGAGGGTTGTCGTCCTCGATCCATTCAAGCCCGTCGTTCTCATCGATTCCGGCATCGGGGACTGACGACCATCTGAACTCGAAACCAAGCTGGTCAAGCTCATCGACTCGCTCACTGATTACTCCGTACGCATCCAACGCATTCTCGAAATCCTCCGAAGACACATAGCCGCGCTCGCACTGCTTGCGCATCTGGTGCAAACGACCCATGGCGGCAGCGATGATCTCGCGAAGAACGATAACCTCGCGCTCGCATACATCGATGTTTCCTTTGTTGAGCTTGATGCAATCGGACATAACGGCCTCCCTGGTTTTAAGCCTTTTCGCTTGATTCCATTGAACAGCCGCAAACAGCCGCGTAATATGACTTTTATCGGGTTTTAAATTTTGGCTGTTTGGAGCATTAATGCTTGATTCCGAAAAAGAGCCGTTTAGCTGGGGTTTCGAGGCTGGCTTTCTTCGCTCTCCCGTCAATCCCCGCATGCTTCTTCTTAACAGAACGCCAGAGATTGATTGCGCCGATGACGGAAACGCAACCGGCAATGCAAGCGCATGGAATCTCGTCTCCGTAGCCAACGACCTATTACGCGTCGACTTAAGCTCGCTTTTCAACGAGATTGGGGGCCACTTTCGTGAGCGAGCAAAATTGCGCTTTTACATCGATTTGCAGAACGCCATTCGTCAGCCCCCTGCTCCCCACGATGCGCAACACGCTTCGATGGACTACGCAGCCGAACCAGACCATGACGACTGGCTCGATCCAGACGATTCCGACCAAGAGTCCGCGCAAGCAGAATTGAACGAAGCCGAAATCGAAGTCAACCTTCAAAAACAAAAGGAACGCGACCTCGATTTCTTTGCTCCGATATTCGATAAAGCCATTACGCGCCATGCACACGGAGAGATATCTGGCATGGCCAGGTATCTCCTTGAAAATGTCTGCAGGCAGTGTGTCATGAACATCACAGCGATTCCCGACTATCGCTATTACAGCTGCTGGATGAACAACAACGCTATTGAGTGCAACGAAATCTACCGCCTGTACCGCGCGGTGATCACGACATCGGCCCAACTCAATAAGCAAGAAATGGCGTCCCTCTTCAGCTCCTATCTCAAGCTCGCGTCGAACGACATGGACATTACAACTACCAACGGCAAGACCGGGCTAACAGAACCGGTGCCGTATAAACGCGACAATCCAAGAGACAACTATCCAAAGGTCAACTCGCAGATAGAAACAGCTTGCGGTTGCACCAATACCGATCTCTTTCGAGCGCTTCTCATTGTTTTTTATCAGGAATGTCTGGAGCTTGCCCCGCTGCTTAAAAACACCGAGGCACCTAGCCTGCTCGCGCAAAACGAAGAGTTTTTCCCAGCCGCCATCAAAACAAGCGACCCGCGACAATTTCGATTATTCGATAATCAGCTGCCGGCAATCATCCGCTTTGGCGACGCTTTTGCATACGCAGCCAAAAAGCACTTGCCCGGAAACGAAACGGCTCAAAAGCTCGAAGAACATTTGAGCGATATAAAACGCATGAATAGCGCCCCCTTTATGCAGGCGTTTCGCAAGAACTATCTCGAGGCTATGCGCGAGAACCAAATCTACGCAAATGGAGACTTCCATACGTATGCAGAGCTTAACGACCAGGAAAACCTCAATAGGCTCGTAAGGCTTCAAGCTGTTATTGCAAAGGCAGGAGAGCTTTACTTCACCGAAGAGGAATGTTCCTTTGCAAGCCTTTATGCCCGCATCCTCCACGAGCTGCTGCTGTGCGGCATTATGCCGATAACATGCCAAACCTGTGGTTCGCTCTTTTTTCCGACCGGCCCTAACAGCAAGTACTGCGATCGATATAACGCGGCGACCAAGCTCTATTGCAACCCGCGGCACAACGCCAAAAAACATCTTGGTCGCAAATCACCCCGCGACGTCGCACTCAATATACGGAGAAAAGCCGACACGGCATACGAAAAGGGTTTAACGGATTGTGCCCACTATTTTGACAGCCTTGGCAATTTTGTTCTCGATGGTCTTGGCCCAACATACCAAGCGAGCGACCTAATTTCCGACGAGCTCTATGCGGCATGGCTGTCTATCGTCAACCAGCCCAATTGCAGGACAAAAATCAGGCGACCAGATAGGAACGGTTTTCCATACCCCGTACTGTGGTACGGATTCATCCTCAATGGCATACAGTATGTACAAGTCGAGTTTCCCGAAGCCGAGTACCCGGCGCTTTTTGAACGCTTGAGCCAGCTCGCCGAAAGCCCGCAATCAAAGTGCACGCTGAAGCACAAGGGACCCGGCGAGCACCCATACAGCTCATGGCTTATCAAGTTATACGAGTTGTTGGAGATCATTGCGCAAATTAATAGCGCCGACCAGGTGGCAAAGCCCATTCCATTGCTTGGAATAGATAGGGACGATTGTGTCTCGACCGACCCGACCGCCCAAGGCACACGGAGCGCGCCCGACGCATGCGTCTACAGCACCGGCACGATAGATAGCCTTAGCTTTACCGTGTATACGAAGGGATATGACCCGGAAAAGCGGGAACGAGCCTGATGTAGCGGCTTCGAGCGAAGCCGCCGGTCACGGGGTGGCACCGGGGCGCGGACGCCGCGGGCCATTGGGAGCAACCCTCCTCCGCTACCTGCGCGACGTGGCAGCGCCGCTGCGTCGTCCCTGTCGCCGAACATCGTCCTGAAGGCGCGGGCGGGTGTCCATGAACAGCCGCGCCCGCACTAGCCTGGGGGACAGCCGCCCCGCCACCAGCAGTGCGCCGGCACGCCTCGGCACCGCCAGGGTCTCCGCCTCCACGGGCAGGGCAACTTTCTCGATGACCTCGGCAGAGCACACGCCCGACAGGTCAACCCCGTTGTAGACGATTGGCCTCATGCGTTGCCCCTCGCGCGCCCGTAGGTGTTACCGCTACTCTGAAAATGACCAGATGATCACCCAACAATCTTTGGCGAGTGGGGGCTGAACGCATCGTTGCCGTTCTGTTCATCCACCGCCCTGCGCCCCAGGCTTAAGGGTTCTGCCGCGTCATCTTCCACCCGCACGGACAGGACATAGTAGAAGTCGGCACCCTGATTCCCACGATCCCGCACGTAGCCAAGGTCGGCCAGGCGGTCGGCCAGCTCGTCCCTCGAAACCAGCTCATTCGAGGTTATGCGACACGCCACAGGCTCGATCTCGTAGGTGTTCGTCTGGCTTATGGCGTTCCGATAGAAGCGGAACCACGACGTGCGGAAGAGATCCTTATGGTGCGAGTAGACATGCCCGTCCTTAATGGCATAGAAGTAGAAGAGAAAGCGCCCGCCCTTGCGGAGCCTGCCGCTGCTTTCGAGAAAGTGATAGTAGTCATCGGGAGAGTCCCCTCGAATGTAGCCAATCACGAACGATTCGCCACCATGCCCGTAGGAGTCGCTATCCGTCTTGCCCGCGCTTGGAGGCTCAGCCACAACCATTTCGGTGAAGTAGCTCAGCCGGTTCAGCCGCGTATTGCTTGCCGTGTTCTCGCCGATGACCTTCTCTATGAAATCGCGCAACGCATTCTCTGCCGTCCTGCTGATGCTCGGCTTCATGGCGAAAGCGCCGACACCCGGCAAAATCTCCTCGAAGAGCCGGAATTGGCCCTTCTCGCCCGTTTCGCCCGACCCCGGATAAAGCACGTAGCTGCCAACCGTGCGCCGTATCGCGTCGTTGTACGTGTGCATCTTCAGCAGGTCACCGCGCTTGTAGGTGTTCGTGGTGGAGGCCGCCTTCTCCTCGTTAAGTTCCTCGCGCTCTGCCTCCTCGGTGCCCACATCCTTGCCGACAAGCCCCGTCAAGTCGGTGATGCGGTACTTGGCGTCGAAGTGGACGAATGCAACAGCTCCATCTTGCACTGCGGCTCGCTCGTTTGTATAAGCATCCGGGAATATCGCGAGCGTGTAGTCGGGTCTGAACGGTCTCGAGTACGAACCCTCGTAACGAGTGGCATGAAAGTCACGGGGCGAGAAGGTGCGGTTGTAGTAGAGGTTTACCTTCGCGCCGCACTGCGCAATCTGGAATGACTGGCAGGAGCGTACGCCCTGCTTGAGGGATATTGACAGCCCACCGTCGGGATTCGTCCCGATAAATGGGTGGTCATCGGTGCTTATCGGCTCGCACCCCTCGATCCCCCTTACGATGTCGTACAGCTCAAAGAAGATCCAGTACTCGTAGAGGAGGGCCACATTCTTCGATTCGCCCTCGTAGATGTCATCCTTGCCCTTCCAGTCGAGCTGCAGCGCCATATCGAGCATGGAATATGCGAAGAAGATCTGCGAGTATCCCTCGCGCTTCTGCAACACCTGGTTGTTCTGAGGCATCATCTGCAGGGTGCCGACATCGTCGAAGAAGGCGTCGCTGAGTATCGTATCCAGCATGGCGTGCAGCGCGGCGGCTTCGCGATAACACTCCGTCTGCCGAGTATCGCCCTTCTCGGCATCCAGGACAGTCATCAGAGAGGTGCAGATCCGGTCAATCTCATGCAGGGCAAATTTCACAAACCGATTGGCGGGCGTGTCGAGCAGGTCGTACTTGCGCGTGACGCTGACCATCTGGGGGAGGTAGACGCCTCCCGCATCGCCGCCGCAGTTCAAGCGCGTCCACATCCGGCTGTTCGAGAAGGGGTTCGTATAAAACCTCCGGGACGGCATGCCAGCCCCAACCGACCGCAGCTCGTCCTCGTGATCCAGCGTCCTATCAGGGTTCCTCTTTATCGCCTCGAAGAGGGCTTGGAGGTTCGGTTCGTAGCAGAACTGCCGCAGGAAGACGAACTGCTCAAGCAGCGTCTCGCGATTCTCGTCGGCTTGCTTGTAAACGTTCGACGTGGAGCCCGAGTAGTCAAGGAGCAGCGCAGCGCACCTTGCGGCAAGCTCCTCGGTGAGCTCGATGTAATCGTCTTCATAGCCAATCTTGAGCGGGACGACTTCGAACTGTAGCATCGGCGCATCAGCTTCCTCGCCGAATCGAATCCTCGAACGCCCGAGATAGTTCACGAACTGGAAGGTGACACTATTGCCGTTTCTGTCGCACCTGATATTCTTGCCTTCGTTTTGGAACGAGGCGCGAGGATGCAGGCCACCATCAGGGGTCCGCTCGTATTCGAGCACATAACATGTGGTTTCGTTGATTCGAAGCGTGGGACTCCCGTCAAGACCGTCCTTGACGGCGAAGGCTGGTGTTGAACCAGCGCCATTCTGGGATGCTTCCGGCTTGAGACCGAAACACGTCAGCCCGGTTAGCCCGGTCTGCTGTTCCTCGTCCCAATCGACTCGGTCATGCGCACCGCTCTGGTAGAGCCTGGCTATTGTTCTTCCATCCGCTGCAAAGCGGATTGCGCCGATGCTGCCGTCCATAGGCTAGATGAAGCTCGCATACTGCACGTTATCGAGTTTCGCTGCCATCTGGCTTATCTTAACGGAGCTCAGCTCGCCATCGCATATGTCTTTCAGGCTTTTAAGCAGATTGCCGATCTCACGCTTGTTACCATGGAGCTTCGGCAGCACCTTCTGGACAATCTGCTCATCGACAGAACGCTCGAGTTCGTAGTTCTCGCCGTCAAGCTCGTGCGCGGCATTAACGTACATTCGCACTTCGCGCACGGTGCGGAAGGCAAACTCATAGCCGCATTTCTCCAGCTCTTCATACAGCTTGCCGAACTTCTCGAAGATGGCGTTAGCATCATCTTCGCTGATGTAATTGGCTCCCTCCCATATGTCCTTGGCGAGACGCAGAAAAGCCTGGGGGACGCCGGAAGCTGCGACGACAACGTCCGGCGCATCCTCGATGGCTTTGAACCCTGCGAGGACTTCGGCCTTCGACGGCTTGAACTCTATGACGTTTGCCCTGTCGAGCACCTTGGGGCTAAACATGTAAGTGGTCTCATCGATGTTCACGGTGCCGACAACGAACAGGTTCTGCGGATAGGGCAGCCTGCCAGCACCGCCATCGCCGTACCCATCAAGCACGATGAGGTTATCCTCGCCGATGGTCTCCATGTGGCTGAGGAAGTCTGAGAAATACCGCTCGACATGGCTCAGGTTCATCTCGTCGAGGATGAGGAAATACGGAACCTCGGGGTTAGCGTTGGCCCGTTCGATGAGTCTCAGTATGCCGGTCTCTTCGTACGCGCCTTTGCCGCCGTCTGCAATCGGGTTGAAGAAGCCCAGCACCTTGGTGTTGTCGGTCCAGTCGGCACCGACCGGGACGAGCAACCAGTTTGGCTCCCCGTCTTCATCCAAGACCTCAAGGTACTTTGCAAAACGCTTGGAAATCCGCGTCTTGCCTGTTCCGCTGTTGCCAGCAAGGATGACAAAGGGCTTTGCCAGTAGTGACGTGATGTAGCGCCTGGAGAAGTCGGTTTTAAATTCAGCTGGAAGGTTGTTTAGCTGAAAAGTCCTCTTCTCTCTGCTTGATGCTTTCGATGAATTCTTTGCAGCAAGGTCGATTAGTTGATGCATTGCGGGCAGCACGTCATCGCCTTGTTCGTAGTCGATGCCCTCTTCGGCAATCAATTGGCTCGCTATGAGGTTTCGCATGAACTCAGCCACGCTGTAATCAAACTCAAGTTTCCCTGCGTAAACGTCAGCGAAATACTTGAATGCCGTGGTCAGGCTACCAGCCCTCATCTTGCATCCGCGATTGCAAAGGGCAATAAGATCGTCAATTCTCGACTTGTAATCGTAATCTATCGCACCCGAAAACTGCCCGTCTTTGTATCTGCTTCCAGTGGCGAAGAAGAGTTTCGTTAGCTCCAAGATATATGCATCTTCGGAGACGCCCACAGGCTTTACTTCGGCTGCATCCATCCAGAATGTCCTTTCCGCAAAACCGTCCTCTTGCAACGGCGATGAATCGTTTACTTTGCCCGTCACTGGCAACAACAGCAGTGCGGCAAACAAGTTGCCGACATTTGGACGCTTTGCCCCGTCTCCTTGTATTTGCACACGTACTTTTCCGCCTTTTTTTGCAACGGGATAACGCGTGCCAAGGGAGACAACTTGCCCAGTAGAGGGTACGACTACTTCCAAGATGATTGCGTGTCCGATAATGTCAACTGCAGTCAGCGTATCCCCGTTTGCAAGAGAGCCTGAACCTTTGAGTTCGTACTGTCCAGCACCACCTTGTCCAACTGTTCTCCCGCGAACGGATAGCGTATTCTCGCTATATATAGAATTCGGAATGGGATAGCTCAAATTCCATTCATCGACAAAGGACATGGCAACCACCACAATTAATCTGCTGCATAGTCAGCTATGCATCTAGCAACGTACTCAGCAAGCTTAACTGGCACGGCATTGCCAATCGCCTGCTCAATGTCTGTCTTGGACCCGACAAACTCAAACTCTTCGGGGAAGGTTTGCAGATAGCTGCGCTCCTTGTATGTTAAGGCTCTCACACCTTCAGAAATATCAGCCTTGTCGGCATGATGCCTCTTATATGCTGGCGGTATCGGACGGTTGGTGCCTCGTACCGTTACCGCTGGCTCGTCAATCGTGAAGACGCCCCTACGCTGGAAGTTGCGTGGATGCATGTAGAAGTATTGCGTGCCGAGCGAATCGCCAAGGTAATCCCTGACGGTCATCTGCTTGTCGCTCAGCCTTGAATCCAAGAGTTCGCCGAGAAAGTCATCTTTATCACCAAGATGACCGACAAGGATAAAGCGCCTGCGAATCTGAGGCACACCACATAGACTGGCGTTGAGGACGCGCCTCGTGAGACCGTATCCAGCATTGCGGAATATTTCCAGCGCCTCGGGCAGGACGTCCATCCGCTCGATATTGTAAACATTCTCCATGACGAACCACTCGGGTCTGACGTCCCGAACTATCTCAGCATATCGGATGGTGAGATTGGCCCTTTTGCCGCGCTGTCTGGCGCCCGCAATGGAGAAGTCCTGGCAAGGGGGGCCACCGATTATCATCGACGGCGAATACTCTTCAATTTTCGGGACCGCTTCCGCATCGTAAAGATCGTATTTGAATGCCGGGTGGTCGAAGTTTGCCGAATAGATGTCGACAGCCGCCTGCCAGTTATCAAACGCCGCCTTTATGTTGAAGCCCGCATTCTGGAATCCGAGCGACATACCGCCGCATCCCGAGAAAAGATCAACGCAGTCCATCGCTCACATCCCTCCTGTACTCTAGTAGCGCTCGTGCAACGTAGGTGGCAAGGTTTACCGGTACGGCGTTGCCCACCATCTGGTTGATATCCGTCTTACTCCCAAAGAACTTGAAAGACTCCGGGAAAGTCTGGATCCTACTGCGTTCCTTTGGAGTCAAGCACCGGGCTTGACTGAGGTCCGCCGCGTCGTTGGGGTGAAGCTTGTAGTTCGGCGGTATCGGCCTGTCCACACCACGAATAGTGACCGAGGGCTCGTCGATGCTGAAGATGGCCCGCCTCGTGTAGCTTCGCGGAATTCTGAAGTAGTAATCAATTCCAAGCTCGTTACCGAGATACTCACGAATTGTCATCTGATGGTCAGAAAGGCCCTTCTCAAGATATGGGTCGAGGAACCCGTCGGGCGCCCCAAGGCATCCGATCAAGAAGTATCTCTTGCGAGCTTGGGGGACCCCGCACAGGCTTGCATCCATCACTCGCCCACTCAAGCCATAACCCTGCGCTTTGAGGGTGGCCCGAATCGCTTCCATGGATTTGCTCGTTCGAACGCGTGGGACGTTCTCCATAACGATGAAGCGAGGCTTGCACCTCGCGATGATCTCGGCATATCTAACAGAGAGGATTGCGCGCCCACCATCCTCGGATCTCTTGCCGGCCTGCGAGAAATCCTGACAAGGAGGCCCGCCGATGATGATATCCGGAGCGAAGCCGGCAACTTCCTCGGATACGGAAACGTCGGAGAGATCCCTTTTGAAAACAGGATGCTGGAAGTTAGCGCGATAGACATCAATGGCAGCGTCCCAATTGTCGTAGGCAGCCACAACATTGACGCCAGCCTTTTCGAAGCCGAGGGACATTCCGCCGCAGCCGGCGAAAAGGTCAACTGCCGTTATGTTCCTCTCGTTTTCCACGCGCTCGGTCTCCATTTCGATAGATACAGACAAATAAATAATTATAATTCCGTTTCTTCCAACATGCTTCAAGATCAGTCGGCAACAGAACAAATCCAGTTGTAACGTTTCGCCCGGACAAGAATCGCTCGTGCTCGATTCGAGCTTATTGCCGCCCAGCAGGGCAACCACTGTCGCATGCTCGCCCGTCAGAGGCCGTCCGCGCCGCATCCGCGTCCGCTCCGGATGCCGCGCCGGGTCGGTCGTGCCGCGGACCGTCCCTCGCGGCACGCACCCTCCGCTCCCGCGAAAACCCGTTCAACACAAAGGCTTTTAGGTATAGCCTTATTGCTGTACGCCACGAAGTTCCCGCCCACTCACGCCCTCGCTGCCAAACGAATACGCATCCCTCTCTCTTCTATGGATGCAACGCTGCCGAAATATAAATCGACTCATGCGATCGCTCTCCGACCTCAGCTGAAACGTTTCAGAGCGCAACAATCTTGAACCTCGATCCACCCTCCAGACAAACCTCCTCAGTTCATCCATTACTATCGAAAAGATCTTCCATGAATTTTGACGGCCTGTTTCAGCTGCAATGGAAATAAAAACCAGCTTTTCGAAGTCGGCGCCGCAACCAGGCAAGCATTTCCGAAATCGCAGCATCACATCGCTCGATATAAGTAATTTGCTACTGGTGCAACGGCCCCGAGCACCGTTCCCGCGCGACTCTATCGCAAATACGTTGCTTAGAACAGGGCACTGCCACATTTCAGCAAGCCAATCCGAATCCTCGTTTGGTCGGGAGATAGTCCAATTACCCTTTAAATATCATATCGTTGTGGTATTCAATAAACTCAGCTCGTGGGGCAAATCGCTTCGGAAGCGTAATCGGCTCTCCGTTGTAGCGCCACAAATTTACCGCTTCCTTGAAAGTAGCGGCAGGCTAAACGAGGGCGGTGAGTTCCTTTTCTACTTCTACGCCATTAAGGACGGGCACGTGTACTCCCATCATAAAGATCTCTTTCGTACGACCCATTTCCGCTTCTACAGGAACGCAATCAGCGAGACAAACACTTACGAACTTGAACCCATGCTTTGCAAGGTGAAGGCTAACGAGCTGGTTTCGAGAGACGAACTAGCCGACCGGCTGGCCGCCATTGGTTACGAGCGGAATCGTGGGAGCCAGGGGGCGGACTTCCACTACGTGCTTAGCGTGGAGGTCGAGAACGCTGCAGTTGTGCCGCTGAGTCTCGCGTGCGGATTGGTCGACGGGCAGAACGGCAACGATGCTTTCAGCCCGCACTCGCCGAAGTTGGTGGGATAACATTTCACGAGCATGTCGATTGGTACAGGAGGAAAGATTATGGACGAGAGAATCAAATCGATAATCCACAAAGCTGTTGATGATGCCGGGCGTTATCCGTTTCTCTTCATCGGCTCTGGCCTCTCCCGTCGTTACTGCGGCACGCCGGGATGGGAGGGGCTGCTTTCGGATATCTGCGCCGAGGTGCTTGACGACCCATATGCCTTCGCGCGCTTCAAGAGCCAGGCGAAGATTGCTGTCCAGAACGGCGAGGTCGAGTCCGAACTGCCGTACGTTGCCACGCTCATGGAAAGCGAAGTAAACCACGAGCTCTTTGCATCGGATGAATTCGCTGCCTTCCGCGAAGATCACAGTGACGAGCTTACCGGGGACGCTTCGCCCATGAAGATCTACGTCGCAGATAAGATCGCGAGAGCTCGTCTCGTCGAGAGCGCCGAAACTGAGAAGCTGGCGAAGGCGGGCAGGGAAAAAGTTGCCGGCATCATCACCACGAATTATGACTGTATGTGTGAGACCCTATTCCCTGGTTTCACGACCTACGTCGGAGAAAGCGACCTCCTGTTCTCTGACCAGGCTTTCTCTCAGGAGATATACAAGATCCATGGCTCAGTCTCGAGGGCGGGAAGCATCGTCCTGACCAGCGCTGACTATGCGGCTGTCTCTTATACACATCTGACGCTGCCGACGACTAGTCGAGTGTAGA
>CABSMX010000036.1 GCA_902478945.1 uncultured Collinsella sp. | reverse complement strand
CGACTAGTCGTCGGCAGCGTCAGATGTGTATAAGAGACAGAGCCGACAGGGCGCCAAAAACGGTATCGGCATCGGCCAGCGCAGCACCGGCAGGCGAAACCTCGAGGACAAGCGACGACACGACAAAACCGGCGTCGACCAGCGCATGCTCGACAACCTCGCCAAAACGCTCGGATGTGGCGCTGTTCCAAACCACCATCGCCCGCTTGGGTTTGCCCACAGCCGAGGCAAACATGCGCGACAGCTCCTCGAACGCGCCCAATCCGACGCGGACATCGACACTGCGGTTTTGGAAATTGATAAGTTGACGGCGAATCATAGCAGTCCACGCTCCAAAAGCATCTCGGCACAAAGGTAGGAAACGTCCTCGAAGGACTTGTTGCGAATATCAAGGGTAAGATCGGCAGCTTGACGATACAACGGCCGGCGATGCTCAAAGAGCAGCGCCGCGTGCTCGGGCGAGCGGAAATCGGGACGCGTGTCGGAGCGGCGGATCTGGCGCATCGAATCCTCAAAATCGCCCTCGAGGTACACACAGGTACCCATCTGGTGCATGAGCTCGATATTGACCGGCGTCTCGACGATACCACCACCGCACGAAACCAGCAAGCTGCGCTCGCTTTGGAGCGAACGGAGCGCCGAGGTTTCGAGCTCGCGAAAGCGCTCCTCGCCCTCGGTCTCAAAAATCTCAGTAACCGATTTGCCGCAGCGACGCACGACCAGGCGGTCGGTATCGATAAACCGACGCTTGAACATGGTGCCCACGTTGCGCGCGAGCGTCGATTTACCCGCACCCAAAAACCCGATAAAGAAGATATGGTCGCAGCCGTGCTTGGTGTGCTGGGACATGACGAAACCTATTCCTCGCAGGGAAGGTCGCGCAGGGCCCGGCGCTCAAAGATACGGAAGATCTGCGTATACCACAGGTCCTGAGTTGCCTGTGGCTTTACCAAGATCGTGTCGACGCCGGCAAAGTTACCGCTCCACACGTCCGTGTACAGCTGGTCACCGATCAGCACAGCCTCATCGGCCGTGGCGCCCAAGCGCTTAAGACCGGCCTTGAGAGCAAACGGTGCAGGCTTCATGGCATGGCTGATGGCCTCGAGCCCCAGCTCGCGTGCTGAGCTCATGACCTGGTCGCGATGCCAGTTGTTCGACACCATGCACAGCTTAAAGCCCTTGGCATGGGCGGCCTCGAGCCAAGCGGAGACCGCAGTGGGTACCTGCTCGGTATCACGCGGCACCAGGGTGTTGTCGCGATCGAGCAGAATGGCGCGCTTGCCATCGGCCCACAGGGTATCGAGGTCGATGCGGTCGACCGAGGCAACATATCGTTTGGGGCTGAAAATCCTCATGTTTAATTCCAAGACTGTTGGTGCTCTTCGTAGGTCTGCGAGAAATACTCCTCGTCCTGCGTAATGTAGAAATACAGGTCATCGGAGTCGGTGGGCTCAAGGGTGGCCTTGAGCGCCTCGAGCGACGGAGAGCAGATGGGCGTGGGCGGCAGCCCCTCATGCTTATAGGTGTTGTACGGACTATCGCTCTGAAGATCGTCGGCGGTAACCTCGCCGCCGGTGACATACATCATGGTCGCATCGCTATTGAGGTAGCGCAGACCGTCGAGCTTGCCGGCAAGACGGTTGTAGAACACCGAGGCGACATGCGCGCGCTGCTCGGCGTTGAGGCCTTCGCGCTCAACGATGGATGCGAGATTGATGATGTCGTAATCAGACATCTCCACGCCGTAGCGCTCCTTGATTTTGGCCTCGCAGCCGGCAAAATCGAGCGACTTGTACTCGGTGTTGAATTGATCGAGCATGGCGCGAATCACATCATCGGCGCTCGGTTTCTTACCCAACGAATAGGTCTTGGGGAATAGGAAGCCCTCGAGCGAATCGTTTGCAGCGCCCTCAAGGAAGCTATAGTCCTTCACATAGTTGGAGGCCTTTGCCTGATTGAGGAAGTCTTCCTTGGAGATACTGTCGTATGCCTTGGCCACGCGATCGGCGACCTGGTCAACCGTCAGGCCCTCTGGGATAGTCAGTGCATCGGAGCTCGCATTGGGGCCCTCCATGAGCTGCTGAACGACCTTGGTCGCGTCCATGAGCGTGGTGAACGAGTAGGTGCCGGGCTTGAGCGACATGTCGGCGTTGAGCTTTTTGACCGCCGCGTAATAATCCTTGGGATTTTCGACGATATGGTTCTCGGAGAGAATCGAAGCGATGCTGTCACCCGAGGCACCATCGGGAATAGTGATAGTAACCTGCTGGCCAGCAGTGACTTTCGCATCCTCACCAGCAAAAAAGCCCTTGACAGCTGGCACGACAAAGAAAACGATCGCGACAAGCGCAAGCACGGCGACGACGCCACCGATAATCATAGGCACCGGGGAGCTTTTCTTTTGGGCACCACGGCGAGCGCGCGTGTTATAGCTCGAGCGCGTGGCCGGAGCAACGCCGTGCGAGCCATGAGTATGATGTGCGTGGGAGCGTGATTGCGGTGCCTGTCCCTGCGTACGCTGGGCAGGAGCCTGCTGCTTAAAGCGGGAACCGCCCGCGGGCTGCGCGGGACGAGCGGCGGGCTGTTGAGCAGTACGCCGAGTAGGTTGAGCCGAACGCTGCGTCGGCTGCGCCGGGCGCTGGCCAGGCTGAGCAGGGCGTGGCACGGACTGACCCTGACGACTCTGCTGGCGCGGATCGGAAGCGCTAGGCATGCTGAACCTCCTCATTTTTACGATCGAGCCATGTCTGCAAGAACAGGCTGGCGGCGATCATGTCAATCTTGCCCCTCATCTGCTTTTCGTTAAGCCCCTGCTCACGCAGGATACGCTTGGCCTCTTGCGAGGACAGGCGCTCGTCCTCAAACTCCAGCGGAAGATCGAGCTCGTCGGCGATCTTTTGCGCTACGGCGGCAACGCGCTCGGCCTGGGGGCCAGGCTCGCCGGCCATGGTCAGGGGACGCCCGCTTACCAGGATGTCGGGCTCATAGTCCTCGACCAGGTAACGGAACGTCTTAGCCATAAAAGTGACCTCGGCGGCCGGGAGCACCTTGACGGGCATCGCCATCTTGCCATCACGGCTCGAGACGGCGATGCCGATCCTGGTCTCCCCTATGTCCAGCGCGAGCGCGACCACAGCGACTACTTAGGCGCCGAGCGCGGTCTTGGCGGCCGCGAGGGCATCGGCGATACCGGCGGCATTCTTGCCACCGGCCTGGGCCATGTTGGGACGGCCGCCACCGCGACCGTCGACCAGGCCCGCAATCTGCTTAATCACGTTACCGGCGTGGAAACCGGCCTTCACGGCGTCATCGGAGCCAGCAGCGAGCAACGCAGGCGTGCCCTTCTCGGTCACGCTGGCAACGACGCAGGCGACAGGGCCGGCGACCTTCTGGTGCACGGTATCCCAGACGTTGCGCAGGTCAGCAGCCTCAAGGCCCTGGAGCTCAGCGACGACGAGCTTATAGCCGTCGAGCTCGACGGCACCCTCGATGGCGCTGGAGATAGCGTCGGAGGAGCCACCGGTCAGCGCCTTCTTGAGCTTGTTAGACGTCTCGCGCAGCTCGGCCTGCAGGTTCTCCACACGAGCGGGAACCTCGTCAACGCGGCACTTGAGCGCAGCGGCAGCGGCGTCAACGAGTGCCAGGCGGTCGGCCATGTAGTCGAGGGCGCCCTTAGAGGTAACGGCCTCGATACGGCGGACGTTCGAGCCCGTGGAGGACTCGGAGATAATCTTGAACAGGCCGATCTCGGCAGTGTTGGCAGCATGCGTACCACCACAGAGCTCGCGGGAGAACGGCTGATCCTCGGCGCCCACGGAAACGACGCGGACGACGTCGCCATACTTCTCGCCAAACAGGGCGACGGCGCCGGCGGCCTTGGCCTCGTCGATGCCCATGACGCAGGTCACGACCGGCTTAGATGCAAAGATCTGCTGGTTGACCAGGTCCTCAACAGCCTTGAGCTGCTCGGAGGACAGGGCCTCAAAGTGCGTGAAGTCAAAGCGCAGGTGCTCGGGCGTCACAAGCGAGCCAGCCTGGGAGACATGCTCGCCCAGGACCTGCTTAAGGGCGGCGTCAAGCAGGTGGGTGGCGGTGTGGTTGCGGCGCAGGAAGCCACGGCGCTCGGCGTCGAGCGCGGCGGTCACGGTAGCACCGACGGTCAGCGTGCCCTCGGCGACGTGCGCAACGTGGGCATACAGGCCGTTGTGGTTCTTGGTATCGGAAACGGTCAGCGAAACGCCCTCGGCGGAAAGCTCGCCGGCATCGCCCTGCTGGCCGCCCATCTCGGCATAGAACGGGGTGCGGTCGAGCACAACCTCGACATCCTCGCCCGCTGCAGCGGACTCGACGGACTCGCCGTTGCGCACGATGGCGACAACCTTGGCGCCTTCGATCACATCGTTGTCATAGCCATCGAACTCGGTCGCAGCGACCTTGTCCGAAAGCTCGACCCACACGTCGTTGAAGCTGCCCCAGGCGTCGCCCATGACATTGGCGCGAGCACGGGCCTTCTGGTCCTCCATGCAAGCGGTAAAGCCGTCCATGTCGACGTCGTGGCCGGCGGTGCCGGCAATCTCGACGGTCAGGTCGATGGGGAAACCAAAGGTATCGTGCAGCTTAAAGGCGACATCACCCGGGAGCACGGCGCCATCGGCAAGCGCTGCCAGGGCCTCGTCCAGGTAGACGCGACCGTTGTCGAGCGTCGTGGAGAAGCGCTCCTCCTCGGAAGCGACGATACCCTTAACGAGCGCGACGTTCTTGAGCAGCTCGGGATAGGCCTCGCCCATCTGAGCGTTGACCTCGTCGATGAACTTGGTCAGGAAGGCGCCCTCGATGCCCAGCAGGCGGCCGTGGAACACGGCACGGCGGAGCAGGCGACGAAGGACGTACTCGCGACCCTCGTTACCGGGCAGGATGCCGTCCGAGATCATAAAGTCGACGGCACGGGAATGGTCGGCGATGATGCGCAGCGAGCGGCTGGCACCGGAGTAATCGTCGGCGTCATAGGTCTTGCCGCTGATCTCCTCGCCCAGCTTGATGAGATGCTGCATCAGATCGCCGTCGTAATTGGCGGTCTTGTGCTGCATGATAGCGGCCATGCGCTCCAGGCCCATGCCCGTATCGAGGTTGCGGTGCGGCAGCTCCGGCATGGAGCCGTCCTCCTGGCGGTCGTACTGGGTAAACACGAGGTTCCAGAACTCAAGGAAGCGGTCGCAGTCGCAGCCGGGCTTGCAGTCGGGGCTGCCGCAACCGACCTCCTCGCCCATGTCAAAGTAGATCTCGGAGCACGGACCGCAGGGGCCGGTGGGGCCGGCGGCCCAGAAGTTGTCGTCCTCGCCCAGGCGGGAGATGTGGTCCTCGGCAACGCCCAGAGAACGCCACACGTCGTGGGTCTCGTCGTCCTCGGTAAAGACGGTAAAGTACAGGCGATCGAGCGGCAGCTTGAACTCCTTGGTGATGAGCTCGAAGGCCCAAGCGCAAGCCTGCTGCTTGGAGACGCCGCCAAAGGAGAAGTCACCGAGCATCTCGAAGAACGACAGGTGACGGCCGTCCTCGCCGATGCAGTCGATGTCGTTGGTGCGGACACACTTCTGGCAGGAGATCGCGCCGATCTCCTTCATGGTCTTCTTGCCCTGGTAGTACTCCTTAAACTGGTTCATGCCGGCGTTGGCAAGCAGCAGCGAGGGGTCGTCGGGAACAAGGGACGAAGAAGGATAGAGCTTAAGACCGCGCTCCTCAAAGAAGTTGAGGAACTTGGAGCGGATCTCGGCCGTAGTCATTGACGGGTAGTCAGCACTCATAGAGGGAATCTCCTCGGTTTCACATCGAAACAGTTCAAACGTAACGATATTACCATCCCGCCGCGCAAGTGCAAAAAAGAGGGCCGACATAAAGCCGACCCTACAGCGAAAGTGCACGTTATTTAGGAGTATGCGATGCTTTGAAAAAGGCTACTATAGAATTACATATAAGATTCACCCGGAAGGAGCGATCGATGAAAAGCAAACGATTTGTCCTGAATGCACTTCTGGTTGTAGCACTTTTAGCGCTTTTTGCTTTCTCCTGCTGGTACGCAAACCAACCAGCATTTGGCTACGTATTGTATGCAGTAATGTCCGGCGATAAAGCCTATTACACTCTACGCGCAATTGACGTTCTCTTTTTCTATGTAGCCGGCCCCTTATCAATCGCTTTGCTCGCGTTTCTTGTCATTTACAACTTCAAGAAACGCTAGCGGTGCCTATTTGGAATCCGAATCGTCCATGGAGCCGTCGATGCCGGTTTTGGTATCGTCGTCCGAGTTGGAGTCATCGTCCTTGGCGAAGGGATTCTTGAAAAAGCTCGTCGCATCGGGCTGCAGGCCCGAGAGCTTGATCCAGGGATTCTCGAGCTCGGGCTTGGGCATCGCCTGGGCCTCGGGCGCGGTCTCGTTGCCGATGAGCTCGGACTCGTAAATGAACGTATCGTCTCCAAGCGCGTCGTAGGCGGCGACCGGGTTGCCCTCGGCATCGCGATATGGCGTGCCCTTAAATACAGCGCCGTCGTATGCCACGAGCTGGCGACCGGTCTCGTTCTCAAAGTAGTAGACGAAAATGCCCTTGAGGGCCGCGCACAGCGGAATGGCGATGACCATGCCGATGGGACCCATAAGTGCCGAACCAATAACGAGGGCCGTCAGGCTCATGATGGGATGCACCTGCACCGAACTCTGCATGACCTTGGGGGAAATGACGTTATCGGTGACGTTTTGAGCCACCATGGTCACAACGAGCGTCCACAACGCCAGCATGGGGCTGAACATAAAGCCGAGCACCGTGGCGATCGCCGCGCTTACCCAGGGACCGACAACCGGGACCAAGTGCATGATGCCGGTAAAGATGGCCATGAGTGCCGCGTAGGGATGGCCAATGAGCGTAAAGCCGATAAAGGCGAGGATGCCACCGCAGATGGACGTCACGACCATGCCGCGCATATAACCGCCGACCGAGCGCGAAAGAATCGCGACCATAAAGCGGTACGAGGTCTCTTTTTCCTGTCCGATGATGGTACAGACCTCGTGGTGCATACGGGGATAATCGCAGGCAAGCCAGTAGGCAAGCACCAAACCCAGGAAGATTACGAACAGCTGCGAGGCCGTGTTGGTGATCAGCGGGAACACGCCGCGACCGAGCTCAGCGGCGATTTGCGATACGTACTTGGACGCCACAGTAACCAGCGAGGACAGATTATCGTCCAAGTACTCCTTGAGCGGCGTGTTGTTGAGCGTCTTAGCGTGCGAAATCATCTCGTTGAGATCACCGCCCGCAACGCGAAGCTGCTCAGGCAGACGGCTCAGGACTTCCATAATCTGACCGAGCAAAATAGGGGACAGGATGCAGACGACGCCGACGAGCACTGCCACAACCACGATCAGCGCGATGAGCGAACCGATGCCACGACCGACGCCGTGATGCTCGAGCCAGTTAGTGATCGGCGACATCACAAAAGCGATGATGGAACCGACAGCGAGAAACTCGATAACCGGCGCCAAGATACCCATAAGGTTAAAGATGACGGCGGCGATGACAATGCAGCCGACGACAGCCCAAATGCGAAGCGTCAGAATACGAGTATCGCGCAGCGTGCGGTCGGTTTGTTGGGGGTGCTCAATCATGAACGAACCATCACTCCGTCGGGGTCGATCTTGTCCTGTATCTTCTTAAGGGTACGGCGCAGCAGGCGCGAAACCTGCACCTGCGAGATACCCAACTTCTTAGCGATCTCGATCTGGGTCATGCCCTTCACAAAGCGCAGCTCGATAACCTCACGCTCACGCGGCGAGAAATCGCGGATGGCTTCCTCGATCACCAGGCGGTCATCGGTAAAATCGAGCTCGTTGTCGCCATCGGCATAGCGGTCGAGAATCGAGGGGGCATCATCGGAATCGGACGCGCCAGGAGCCTCGATGGGCACCGAGGTATAGGCCGAAGACGATTCCATGGCCTCCAGCACCTCGTCGACGGTCACACCCAGGTACTCAGCGATTTCTTCAACCTTAGGCGAGCGCTGCAGCTCGTTAGTGAGCTTGTCGGTAGCTTGGTTAACCTTGGCAGAAAGCTCCTGCAAACGGCGCGGCACGCGCACGCTCCAGCCCTTATCACGGAAGTGACGCTTAATCTCGCCCAGGATGGTAGGCGTGGCAAACGTCGTGAACTCGAGTCCGCGCTCGGGATCAAAGCGGTCGATAGCCTTGAGCAAACCCAGATAGCCGACCTGCATGAGGTCGTCGAGCGGCTCGCCGCGGTTCTTAAATTTGTTGGCAAGAAACCTTACCAGGTTCATATGGGACATGACGAGCTGCTCACGTGCGTCCGGATCACCGGTCTCTTTGTAGCGACGAAACAGCTCGCGGGTTTTCTCCTTGTCCCAAGCGGTCTTACCGCTCCGGGAACGTTCGGTCATATTAGATATCCGCCTTGAGGTCGAGGGAAAGCGTCAGGGGCGCCGCAGTCTTTTCGTAGGAATCGCACACGCTCGCCAGAATGAGCTCGGCATACACGGCAGCCTGGTCATCCTCATCGACAGTCGCCTGATCGCCAAAGGTAAAGGTCATGCCCACATGCGATTCGTCGACGTCGAATTTGATCGAAATGTCATCGGAATCAACGGCCGTGCAGCCAAAGATAAAGGCTTCCTCGGCAGCCATACGAATGTCCTCGATGCGATCGACGGACATGGAGCACAGCGCACCAACGTTGGCGGCCGTCATACGTACGAGGCGTGCCAGACGTGGATCCCCGGCAACAGTCAGCGTGATGGGGCAAGTTGCTTCGCTACTCATCGCAGGACTCCTCGGAGGTCTCGGCGGGCGTGTAGGTGTAATACTGGGCTGCTTTAGCAGCAGGCTTCTGTGCATCATCGTCACCAGCAGCGGCATCGTCCCCGGCTTCGTCAATCAGGACACGCTCGGTCGGCTGCTCGGCTTCGGCGGCAGCGGAAAGCGTGCGCTCGGCGTCGGCCGCGGGAGCCTTCACCTTGTTAAAGAGTTTCTGCACGGCACCAGCAGCAGAATCAGTCACGCTCGATACGGCATTGCTGGCCTCGGCCACGCTGCCCGTAACCTCGGAAATGTCGCGAACCACAGCTTCGACCTCTACGAGATTGGAGGTAAGGGCGTCGACGGCGGTCTTGCTCGACTTGAGGAGCGGCTCAACCTGAGCCAACGCGGGGGTGAGCTCATCGACAGCGCCATCGAGCTTTGCTACCACCGGCTGTGCCTCGGCGATGGTGTTGTTAAGGTCGCTCACGGTCTTATCGAGCGAATCAACGACGGTGCGGGTCTTTCGCAGCGTGAGCGCGAGCTCGATAACAGCCCACACACCGGCAACGGCGAGCAGCAGCAGGGCGATTTGAATGGGACTCATACAAGCCTCCCGAAGGAATCGAAATACAGACGCTGTTCATGGTACCCCAAAGAAGGGGAAAGATACCCAAAGGGAATGTGCGAGGTCCCAAGGACCTACTTTGGCGCTCTGCCGCTACGGTCGCGCTCGCTTTGCTCTACGCGCCACTCTTCCCAGCCACGGCCCGCAGGCTGCCAAAACGCACCGCGCTCCAGCCCCTCGGGCAAATAACGCTGATCGACCCAGCCTTCGGGATAATCATGCGGATACTTATACACACCGTATTCGTCGCTGCCCGGGCGATGACGATCGCGCAGATAACTCGGCACCTCGCGGAGCCCACTTGAATGAATATCGGCCAACGCCGCATCGATCGAAGCCTCGCACGCGTTCGATTTAGGCGCCAAGCACACATAGAGAGCAGCCTGAGCCAGATTAATACGGCACTCGGGATAGCCAATGACCTCGGCAGACTTAAACGCGGCATGTGCCACCAAAAGCGCCTGTGGGTCGGCGTTGCCAACATCCTCAGAAGCCTGAATCATAATACGACGAGCGATAAACTTAGGATCCTCCCCCGCGTCAATCATGCGCGCGAGCCAATAAATCGTGGCATCGGGGTCGCTACCGCGCATAGACTTAATAAACGCACTGATGATGTCGTAGTGCATGTCACCGTTTTTGTCGTACGAAAAGCCACGGCGCGGATTGGCAATCTTCACGTCGTCAACAGTGATGGGATAGCGCTCCCCCGCCGCCGGCGCGGGCGTTCCCTCGGTATCGGGGCGCGTGACGGCAATCTCGCTCGCAAGCTCAAGCGTCGTGAGCGCCGATCGAGCGTCACCCGCTGCCAGTGTGCAAATGGTCTTAACCGTATCCTCATCGGCCGAGAACTTACCGTTCAAACCCTGCGGCGCCTCGAGCGCACGCTCAATAAGCGTGGCGATATCCTCGTCTTTAAGATGCTCAAGTTCCACCACGCGACCGCGCGAGAGCAATGCCGAGTTGACCTCGAAGTACGGATTCTCCGTCGTGGCGCCAATCATAATGACGGTACGGTTCTCAACTGCATGCAGCAGGGCATCCTGCTGCGACTTGGAAAAGCGATGAATCTCATCGATAAAAAGAATGGTGCGGCGGTCGTACGTATTCAGGCGCGTCTTAGCCTCGTCGATCACGCGACGAAGATCCTTTACGGTGCCCGTCACAGCGCTGACCTCGACAAACTCGCTCTTAGTATGGTTGGCGATAATATGTGCCAGCGTCGTCTTGCCCGTACCGGCCGGCCCATACAAAATCACACTCGACAGCACGTCGTGCTCAATCGCGGCACGCAACCACGAACCCTTACCGACGGCCTTTTGCTGGCCCACATACTCGTCGAGCGAATTGGGCCGCATGCGCACCGCAAGCGGCGCATTCTGAAAGGAACGCTCGCGCGTCGAAGCAGAAAAAAGGTCGTCCATAGCCATCCCGTGCGTCAATCAAAAACGTTTTCCACCAACAGTATACCGAATAAATACGAACTACCGTTCGTTAATATAGGTACGGTGCGGAAACTTCAATCCCGGGAACAGCTTGCTCGTAAGCTCGCAGAAATAGCCGTCCGTCATGCTCGCGATGTAATCCACCACCGCTTGATCCTTGTCGTCCTGCCAGGCATAGGTGCGATCGTAGTAGAAAAGCTGCCGCTCAATGCGAGAAATGTGGTGCTTAAAGATATACGAAGACTCGTCGCCTTCGTTTATATCCTGCAGGCAACGGTCGTAGAGCTTTTCGAAGGCCTCGCGCAGCTCCGCTTCGGAGTCGCCTTCAATGCCGCCCTTGCTATAGATCTTCTCGTAGTTCTCGCGCTTGGCTCGGCGGATCTCCTCAAACAGGTCCTCGCTCATCTCGATGCGTGGCTTACCATAGCTGTGCTCGACGATATCGATGGAGGCATGCGTAAGGATCCAGCTGTTGTATGCCCCGCCCAGGTCATCGTCAAAGGCGTCGGGTGACAGCAGACCCGCCGAAATGGCGTCTTGGCGATCGCGCCCCACGTAGGCAAGGATATCCGAGATGCGAACCACGCAGCCCTCGAGCGTCATGGGGCGCAGGTGCTCAATTGCGCTGTAACCTGTGGCAATGCAATCCTCAACCGTAAGGTCGAACTGGTCAAAGGAGCTCATGTCCGAAAGCTCAAACACACGCTGTTCGTACTCACCGTTGTGGCATAGCACGCCGTCGAGCGTCTGGAGCGACACGTTGCGGCCGTACAGCGCGTCGAGCACGCGGACCGACTGCACGTTATGGAAAAAATAACGACCCGTGCGCTCGTGATAGATATCGTTGAGGAATCGCTCACCGGCATGGCCAAAGGGCGTGTGGCCCAAGTCGTGGCCTAAGCCAATCGCCTCGATCAGATCGCAGTTGAGCCCCAGGGCACGTCCGATATCGCGCGCGATGCGCGAAACAAGCTGCACGTGCAGGCCGCGACGCGACAGGTCGTCGTTGCTGCGAAAACTAAAGACCTGCGTTTTGCCTGCATAACGGGTGTATGCGGGCAGATGCAAAATCTTTTCGGTATCGCGCATAAATGCCGGACGCATGAACGTGCCCACATCTGCGGCTCGATCGAAGCGTCGAATGACCTGGTCGTCACCACATCGATAGGGATTAACGACACCTGAGCCGCGGTCGGCGGCGATACGCCCGACCAACTCGGGCGACAACGCCGCGGGAATGCGATCCATACGCGCCTTAATGGCGGCTGTCTGTTGATTGGTTGCCATGGCATGCTCCTTAAAAAGGGCGCGCAAACGGTTACAGCGTACTACCCACAACCTCGATTATGGCAAATATCGGCACCAAAAACGGCAGCAATGGCAGGGAGCGCGATTTTGCGATGAGACAGGCGGCGGCAAGGGCCAGGAGCGCAGCCGCAAACGCGACGATACCACCCAAGGGATCGAAGGTACAAAGGGCAAAGAGCGCCTTGGCGTCCCCCATACCAATGCCGGGAGCGTGGCGAACACGACGCCAGAGCGACTCAGTAAGCATAAGGGCAAGGTAGGCGATGGCAGCAAGACCGGCATGGTCAAGCGCCGTGTTAACGCCCTTGTCGAGCCAAACGCCTGCAAACGCCGCCACCGCACACGCGCCGGCAAGCTGATTGGGAAACCGTCGCTCACGGGCATCAATCGCCGCGCCGGCAAAGATGCAAATCCAAAACGGAATATAGACCATCTAACACCTCCTTGGGCAGCAGCTCAAACGCAAAAACCACCACAAAGGTGCCTGTCCCCTTTGTGGTGGTTTTGATCGTGGTTATTTGGCGCCTTGCATGACCTCGTCAAGGGTAACGCTCACGGCGTGCTGCGTCGGCACCCAGTCGACCTTCAAGAACAGTGCTGCCACCGTAATGGGGATATAGCTGAACATAAAGATCGGGAAGGTAAACAGGTTGGTCACCAGACGCCACTTTTGCGCGCAGTGAATGTGCTTGTACTCAAAGATGGTCGTGAGCAGCGCCAGGATAAAGAACGTCTGATACATCATGGCGAAGGTCATAATGAGAGAAGCGGCACACGCCTGCATCTCAACCTCGGTGGCCAGGAAGCCGTGCGAAAGACCGCCCACAATCAGGAACGTGGCATTGGCGAGCATCGAGATCAGAGATAGCAACATACCCGGGGCGATCGTCATAAACATGTCATAGGCGGCAAAGCGATGGTAGCGAAAGGTCGATTTGACCAGGTGCTTACCATACGTAAAGAACACCTGGTAGAAGCCCTTGGTCCAGCGCATACGCTGCTTCCAGGAAGCCTTAAACGTCACGGGCTGTTCGTCAAAGAACTCCGCCGGTGCATAGCCAATGCGAATGCCGTGAATGGCGCAGAACGTGGTGAACTGAATATCCTCGGTCAGCGTATGGAACTGCCAACCGTGCATGCCCTCGATCACGCTCGCCGAGATAAGGTAACCCGAACCCGAGACAGCGCAGGACGTCTTGCAGATATTACGCGCGTTGTTGAGAAAGCGCGCCTCTCGCAGATACCACGTAGCATTAGCCGCCGAGATCCACGAGCTGCCGAAGTTCTTGGAGTTGCGATAGCTCGTGACCACATGGAAGCCCTGATCAAAGGCATCGTTCATCTTGGAGACGTAATCGCGGGCGATGACGTTATCGGCATCGAAGATAAAGTAGCCTTCAAACGTATCGGGATACTCGTTAAGGATGCGGTCGAAGCCAAAGTCCATGACCCAGCTCTTGCCCTTGCGGGCAAGGTCATTGCGCTCATAAACGACAGCGCCCGCCTCGCGCGCGAGCTGCGCCGTGTTGTCGGTGCAGGCGTCGGCGACCACAAAGACCTCGATAAGCTCGGACGGATAATCCTGGTCCTTGATGGAGCGAACGAGGTTGGCGATCACAGCCTCCTCGTTATGCGCCGCGATAAAGAAGGCATAGCGGTGGAGTTTTTTGGCCTTGGGAGGCGCGACCTCGCCACGAAGAGCGCCGATGACAAAGAAGACCACCTGGTACAGAAAGCAGACCGTGAGCAGCGTGACGACAATCTGGTTGAAGATCACGATGGGTGTGTTGGTTTGTAAAAAGGCGAGCATGCAGGCTCCCAGCAACGCGTTACGTAAACAATCGTATATCTTACCGCAGGCTTACCGAGTTCAAGAAACCACCTAATTCTGGCTAGGCTTCGAGCAGACCGAGCTGCGGGACAATTTCGTCACCGGCGGCAGTGCGGCCGAGCGAACGCGGGGCCAGGTCATCCAGAACCGCGGCAAGGTCCCACGGCAGCTCATCACGGCACTCAATGCGCTCTCCCGTCACGGGATGGTCGAACGCCACACGCCAGGAATGAAGGAACTGCCTGGTCAGACCCTGATCGGCGCGCGCGTCGCACTTGCCGTAGAGCGGATCGCCCACGCAGGCGTGGTTGATATGGCGCATGTGCACGCGAATCTGATGCGTGCGGCCCGTAAACAAGTGGCACTCGACGAGCGTATAGCCGTCGTCAAAACGCGTGGAATCAAAGCGCTCGAGCACCTTAAAAGTCGTGATGGCCTGGCGCGCAAAGGGGTCATCGGAAACCGCCATCTTCACGCGGTCGCGCGTCGATCGGGCAATACCAGTGTTGACAGTGCCCTCATCCATGGCGATGTGCCCGTGAACGAGCGTGATATAGCGACGGTCGAGCGTGCGCGTGCGGATGAGATTTTGAAGCGCGCGCTGGGTGTCGTCGTCTTTTGCCGCGAGCATAAGCCCCGAGGTATCGCGATCCAGGCGATGCACGATGCCGGGGCGGTCCTCACCCTGCACGGTACCAAGATGATCGATGCCGCAGTGGTAGACCAGAGCGTTCGCAAGGGTGCCGCTCTCGTGGCCGTGGGCGGGATGGCACACCAGGCCGCGCTGCTTGGAGAGCACGATGAGGTAGTCGTCCTCGTAGCGGATATCGAGGGGAATGGCCTCGGGAATCACGTCGGTCGGATCGTGCGGCTCGGGCAAGTCGACCGAGATGCGGTCGCCGGCGCGCACAGCATACTTTTTTGACAGGCAGGTCTCGCCGTTGACGGCAACGGCGCCTCCCTCGATCAGATGCGCGCAGGCAGAGCGTGTGGGACAGCCATCGTTGGCGCCCAGATAGGCGTCAAGACGCTGACCAGCGGAATCGTCGGCAACAAGAATATGGATGTCGGCCATTAGCGCTCATTCCTTTCGCGAATCTTGCGGGCACGCTCCCCACGCTGCTTGGCTTTGCGTTTGGCGCGAGCCTCATCACGAGCGTTGAGTTCGGCGGTCGCATCGACCTCGCGAGCGGCGGGGCTCAAGAACATGTAACCGATGAGCGCCAGCACGACGCCGACCGTAATGCCGATATCGGCTACATTAAAAACGGGGAAGTCGATGAAGGTGGTGGCAATAAAATCGGTCACGAAGCCCATGGTCAGGCGATCGATAGCGTTGCCGACGGCGCCGCCCGCAACCATGGCCATGCCCACAACCTCAAAATGGGCGAGCTGGGGTGCACGAACGAGGTACAAGGCAATAGCGATAATGACTGCCAACGCCAGCACGGCAAACGCGATGCCATGCCCCTCGCCCATGCTAAAGGCGGCTCCGATATTGCGAACAAACAGAAAATCGATCACGCCGGGGATAACGGTCACATGCAGAGCATCGCCCACGGCACGAACCGCAAGCTTGGTCAGCTGGTCAACAAGCAACACAACGAGCGCTACCCCACCAGCAACACCTAACCGCCAACGCAAAGGCGGCGTCATATCCGCACCACGACCCAAAGAAATCCCCTACCCTCAAGAACAATCGAATTCCGTTTAACGCAGTAGATAATCATACATTGACGCAAGCAAGAAGCGACAAATCTCCCAAGAACGGAAACACCGCAGGTAGAGCATAAATGAGCGAGCAGGTCGCATTTGAGACAAGGTGACGTGAAATGAAAGGGCGCTGACCTTTCGGTCGCGCCCTTGAAATTGAACGTCAGATTGTCCAAATGCGGCCCGCGCAGCGTCGGTAGGTTACGGCGTTCTACGAACGCCGTAACCTACAAAGCGTCGGCGCAGCGCTTGCAGATATGCGCGTGGCCGTTGTACTCGCCGACGGTGGTGCGATAGTTCCAGCAACGGTCGCAGCACTCGCCCTCGGCAGCCTCAATAGCAACGGAAAGCTCGTCGCCCTGGGTCAGCTCAACATCGGAGACGATGTAGAACTCGGCCAGGTCGACGGCTTTGTCACCGGTCAGCAGCGCGTACATCTCGGCGGGAACGACCGCCTTGACGCGGACCTGCTGGCTCTTGGTGAAGGTGCCAGCGGAACGGGCATCCTCAAGGGCCTTGGTCACGGCGCTACGGAGCTCGAGCGAAGCCTCGAGCACGCCCTCAAACTCATTGGCCTCGTCGACCGTGATAGGCGACTTGTACCAATCGAGCAGCGCGGCGTACTTCTGGTGATCGACGCAGCCGGCGGGCGCATAGGCCATGGCCTCGTCGACCGTGTAGGACAGGATCGGCTGCAGGTCGCGCATGAGCATCGAGAAGAGCTCGGCCAGCACGGTTTGGGCGCTGCGGCGCTCGAGAGAGCCGGGCTTCTCGCAGTACAGACGGTCCTTCAGGGCGTCGAGATACACGTTGGAGAGCTCGGTAACCACAAAGTCGTAAAGCGCACGGTAGGCGCGCGGGAACTCGTAGCTGGCGTAGGCATCGTCGACCTCGGCCTGGACCTGGGTCAGGCGGGCAACCATGAGCTTGTCGAGCGGCAGCAGGTCGGCAAAGGCGACGCCGTCGGTCTCGGGCTCAAACTGACCCTCGAGCTCGGAGAGCAGGAAGCGCAGCGTGTTGCGGAAACGACGGTAGGCATCGGACGTACGAGCAAGGATCTCGTGGTCGATGGACACGTCGGAGCTGGTATCGACCGAGGCGACCCACAGACGGATGATGTCGGCGCCCATCTCGTCACAGACCTTGTTGGGGTCGATGACGTTGCCGAGCGACTTGGACATCTTGCGGCCCTGGCCGTCGAGCGTGAAGCCCTGCGAGACGACTGCCTTGTACGGAGCGTGACCGTTGGCACCCACCGAGGTCAGCAGCGAGCTCTGGAACCAACCGCGGTGCTGGTCGGAGCCCTCGAGATACACGTCAGCCGGGTACTCAAGCTCGGGGCGATACTCGCATACGGCCTTCCAAGACACGCCGGAGTCCCACCACACGTCGAGGATGTCCTTATCGGCCTTGAGGTGATGGCCGCCGCACTTGGGGCAGACGCAGGCCTCGCCCAGGTAGCTCTCGGGAGCGTCGGTGAACCAGGCGTCGGAGCCCCTCTCATGGAAGAGCTTGATGACGGCGTCGAGCGTGGCATCGTTCATGACCTTCTCGCCGCAGTCGGCGCAGGTGTAGCTGGGGATAGGCACGCCCCAGTTGCGCTGACGGCTGATGCACCAGTCGGGACGCTGCTCGACCATGGCACCGATGCGGTTGGCCGCGTGGGCCGGATACCACTTGACGTTCTCGCGGACCTCTTTGCCAGCCTGCTCGCGCAAACCGGTCTTGTCCATCGAGACAAACCACTGGTCAGTAGCACGGAAGAGCACCGGGTGCTTGCAGCGCCAGCAGTGCGGATAGCTGTGCGTGATCTTCTTCTCGAGGACCAGGGTGCCGCGCTCGCGCAGGAACTCGATGATATGCGGGTTGGCCTCATCGGTATCCATACCGCTGAAGGGACCACCGGTGCCAAACTCCTCGCCGGTGTAGAACTTGCCGTCGTCATCGACCGGCATGCAGATGTCGGTGATGCCTTCCTTGAGGCAGGCGAAGTAGTCGTCGACGCCGTGGCCGGGCGAGTTGTGGACGATACCGGTACCGTCATCGACACCGACGTAGTCGGCCAGGAGCGCCACGCCCTCAACACCGTCAAAGATCGGCTGCTTGTAGTGGATGTGGTGGAACGTCTCGGCGGGAACCACATAGGGCTCGCCGTCGACCATGACCGGGGTGTACTCCCAGCCAAACTCCTCGCAGCACTTGGGAGCCAGGTCCTCGAGCATGACCTCGGCACGGCCATCGTGCTCAACGGCGACATAGGCGGCGCCGGGATTAAGGGAAACGGCCTGGTCAGAGGGGATGGTCCACGGCGTGGTCGTCCAGATGATAAAGTCGACCGGGCCGTCGAAGTTCTCGAGGCCGGCGGGCTTGGAGGTCATCTCAAAGCGCACGAAGATGGAGGGGCTCGTCTCGTCGGAGTACTCAATCTCGGCCTCGGCCAGCGCGGTGTGGCAGTGCTTGCACCAGTGAACCGGCTTGTGGCCGCGATAGATCATGCCCTTATCGAACATGGCCTTGAAGACCTCGATGTCGGCGGCATCGTGCTGGTGATAGAGCGTCAGATAGGGGTTATCCCAGTCGCCGAGCACGCCCAGACGACGGAAACCGGCCTTCTGCAGCTCGATGTTCTCGACAGCGAACTCGTTGCAGAGCTCACGAATCTTGGCCGTGGGGGTCTGGTTGAACTTCTCGGTGCCGAGCTTCTCCTCGACCTTGTGCTCGATCGGCTGACCATGGCAGTCCCAACCGGGGACATAGGGAACCTCATAGCCCTGCATCATCCAGTAGCGGTTGATCATGTCCTTGGAGAT
>CABSMX010000035.1 GCA_902478945.1 uncultured Collinsella sp. | reverse complement strand
GCGCATTCGCCGAGATACGTTTGCGAAAGTGGTCAATTTTAGATTAGCGCTAACAACTGGACCCGGGCGCACTGGTCCTGGATCGAGTCGATAAGGTTCGCGGAGAGGGCCGACAACGACGTGCTCGCCTACTACGTCGACGCGGTCAGGCGGGCGGCGGAGGAGAAGGCGAGGCTCGAGGGGCTCGTCGAGGCCGAGGCCCGCAAGCCCAGGTGGAGGAAGAGGGTCGACTCCCTCCGCTGCCTCAAGGGCGTGGACACCGCGTCCGCCGCCGACCTCGTGTTCGAGGCCGGCGAGTTCTCGAGGTTCAGGAACGCCCGCTCGTTCGCGGCGTGGGTCGGCCTGACGCCCTCCGAGCACTCCAGCGGGGAGAGCGACCGCAGGGGCGCGATCACCAAGGCCGGCAACAAGCACCTGAGGAAGACGCTGGTCGAGGCCGCGTGGCACTACCTGACGTGCTCGGGGCGGCCGAAGGGCCTCGCCAGGGGCCAGGCCCCGGACCGGGGCGCCCGGAGGCATGCCGCCAAGGGCGTGCGGAGGCTGGTCGAGAGGCGGGAGGCGCTGCTCGCGCGCGGGGTCCACGGCAACAAGGCGAACGTGGCCACGGCGCGCGAGCTCGCCTGCTGGGTGTGGGCGGTCGGCCTCATGGCCGAGGAGGCGTAGGGGGAGGCTCCCCCGCACATAAGCCAGTCACCCCGGAAGCGGTTCGATCCGAAGCCGTTGAGGCGAACCTCAGGTCCCTTTTCTGCGAGCGCCCAGGGCGCCACACGCGTGCACAGACTGTCGGTTCGACGTAGAAGCCTCAGCCGTAGCAACGGATTGCCCAGCGAGAGATCGCCACGGGCGGATATTAAACTGCAAAGACGAGCGTCGGTAAGACACGCCGAGGTCGCCGCGGACGGGCTGATATAGGGAGAGGGCCTGACCCCATATCGTTGGGGCCAGGCCCGATTTTGCCTCTTGACAATGTCCTGCTCATATTAAAAGGAACGCCCCTAACTGCCGGCTAGAGGGCACCGAAGAGAATGGCGTAGGTGGTGGATTCGCCGAGCTTGAGCTCGTCGCCGGGGTTGAGCTGGGCGGAGCGGCCGGGCTCTACTTGAATACACACACTCGTGGCCCCGTTTACCACCACGGTGCCGTTAGTGGACGACAAGTCCTCGACGTGCCAGATATTTTGAGCATCGCACCAGATATGGGCATGGCGGGCCGAGACATCGTCGCCGACGTCGGTAATATCGCCCTCACCAGTGGCCAGCGCGCCAATCTCAACACCCTGCTCACTCGGCTGAATCCAGCGCGGGGCGCTCACGACAAAACTGTTTTGCACGCGCAGCAAGCCCAAGGGGTGCGCCGGGGCGGGTTCGCGTTCGCCCGCGGTCATCGACATGCCAAGCGAGCGCGGCGTGGAGGTGCCTCCGCCACAGGTCGCGTGCGCGTAGTCGATGGCATAGTTCACCGAGGACCGCACATCCGCCGAACAGCCGACGGCGACAAACAGCACCAGCACGGCCTCGGCGCGCTCGGCAGGCATGAGTTCTGCCGCCTGGGACAGGCGATCGAGCGCGTTGCGATAGAGATTCGTGTCCTGGTGGCACTCTTCGAGCGCGCGTACCATCGGTTCACCTGCAGGACCGCACACCATATTGATCACTGCCGTGGAGTCCATGGGATTTCGCTGGCGCAGGGCCAGTTGCGACATAATACGCGCAGCCGAGGTACCGTATTCGGCAAAGTAGCGCTGCTGAAGCGTGCCGACCGGCGCGCGAACGATAAAGCGGGAAACCCAAGAGCGATCGGCGGCTCGGCTCTGCGGGCTGCGGCCGTCGGCGAGCGGACGGGACGAAAGCACCAAGCCGCACAGCTCGATATGGCTCAGATGCGCCGCGCGCTTAAAGATGTCAAACATGGCCCCGCATGGGGTGAGCTCAACTTGAGATGCCATGACCTAGGCCTCCTTGGTCGTAGAAATAGAATCGGACGATACTTCGACAGGTCCGCCAAAAGTACGGGCAGCTGCGGCTCCACCGGCAAGCGGAGTCGCCATCTGGGCTTTTGTGCGTCGCGGTGCCGAAACGGGAAGTTCAAAGGCAAAGCCCATCGCAAGCAAAAACCACGTAAGCGTATAGGTTGCAACCAGAGCGGCAACAAGGCCGCCCATCACGGCGCGTTGGGAAAATACGCTACATGCAGCCACAACCAACACCGGAACCTCGCAGGCAGAAAGCGCAAGCACACCCTGCAGGAACCCCGAGCGCCGATTGCGCGCAAATGCCCCCGTGACAACGCCGGCTATGCCTGGCAGTGCCAACGCCAGTGCGGCAATAATACCCGGTAGCGACCCAGACCACACGAGCGATCCCAAAGTCGCCGTCACGCGGGCGCCCGACGCCAGCAGCGCGGCCGAAACCACGACCACAGCCCAAACCACGCTGCAAACGACCGCCGCACCAATCATCGCCGTGCGACGAACCGCGCGGCCGGACGCATCCATGGGGCACGGCGTGAGCGGCTCGCCGCGGAGCGAACGACCGACATTTTGCGCATAGTGGTCACAAAACGCCGAGAGCGCCGCCTCGACCGCCGCCGGCTCGGGACGATCTTTTTGATGGCTGGACAGGCAGGCCATCACCACGTCGAACAGCTGGGCATCGACAAACGCCAGCGCATCGCGTAGCTCTTCGGAATCCGGCTCAAGCCCTAGCTGCTGGGCCTGCTCGGCCGCGGCGAGCGCCACATCGGGCTCACGACGAAGCAGCTGAGTCAAATCACAACCGGGCGCATGGGCACCAATGGGATAGTCGGGCCGCGTGTCCATCTTGAGACGGTAGGGGCTCGCGATGTCGCGCGTCTTTTTGCGCGAACCCGAGGTGCCCGAAGTGCTCGGCGCGGCTTCGTATGGCGCGACGCCGGCAATGAGCTCGTAAACCGTGCTTGCCGCGGCATAGACGTCAATCGCCGGCGACATACGCAAAGCGCGCAGGTCGGGAATATCGTCGGTGAGCATCTCGGGCGGGGCGTAGGCCACCGTCGCACGGCGCAACGTGGCATAGCGCTCGGTAAACGACGCCTTGCCGCCGGTGCCGGCCACCGCAGAGGCGGGCTCGAGCGCCAGCGACGAGCCAAAGTCGATCAGGCACAGGTCAAAGGTGCCCTCGGCAAGCTGGCGATCAAGCGGTAGACGCGCCGTGCGCACCATAATATTAGCGGGCGAGATATCGCGATGGACGAACCCCTCGCCCACCAGGCTCATACGGCAGAGCAGATCGAACAGGTCGCGACCCAGGCGCGCCGCCACGAGCGGCGACAGACGCCCGGCATCGTCCACGGCAAGGCGCGGGCGCAGGCGAGCGAGCGTCTCGCCCTCGACCCACTCCATGACAATCGCGGGCACGCCGTCAACCTCGCCCCACCCGTATAAGCGGGGAAAGCCCTTAAGGCCCGAAAGGGCACGATGACATTCATATTCCTCGCGAAACGCCGCCTTGAACTTGGTGACCAGCGCTTCGTGGGCGACATCGTCATCAAATTCGTCGCGCGCTGGCAAGATGAGCTGCTTGAGCGCCACGGCCTCGCCCTGCGCGTTGACGGCACGCGTCACACGGCCGATACCGCCGCGGCGCATGGTGGCATCGTCGGCAAACAGCATCGTAAAACGGCGCAGGTAGGCGGGAAGCTCGTCCGTGCCCAGGGCGACGGCCGGCTCAAACCCGTCGACGCGCGCCAGGCGCAGACCGACCATGGGATCGCGACCGAGCGATTGTGGTGTGGTGGATGCAAGATCGGTCATCATAGGGCAAGCGCCGCCACGTTATTGTTGAAGTTACCGAGCGCGATGTCATCATCGCCGTAATGGCCGACCCATTGACATAGGTTGGTGTAACAGCCCCACAGATTGGCATACTGCTGATACCACTTTGACCGGGGCGAGAATGTCTGACGACCGAACTCGGCTCGAATGACAAACATCTCCCCGACCAGGCTGTCGCACGGTCTGGGATCTCCCGTAGAGTTATAGGTCGAGACCACGTCATTGGCACGAGAAACATAGCCGTCGAGCATGTTGTACTTGGTCACAAGCCAACTGTGAATGCTCTCTTCCTCGGCAGCGGAAAGGCCACCGGAGTTTGCATCGTTGTCAGTGTTGCCGCCCGTCGAGCCGCCGTTTCCAGACCCTCCGGTAGAGGAACCCGACCCAGAGCCGCCGCCCGAACTCGATGAATCCGAGCCGGAGCCAGAAGTATCCGAGCTACCGGGCTTTCCGGACTGCTGGGCGTCCTGCTCCTTTTGCTGCTCGACCTTATTCACCGTTGCCGCCACGCTATTGTTGGACAACCGATCGATGATCTTGGTGTTGGTGAGCACGATGGTTTTGCCATTGGCAAGCGTGACTTCGTTGTCCGGGGCCTCGGCGCCGTCCGCATCGTCGGTGCCAAACACAATATGCGCGACCACACTTGCCCAAGCATATCCAGTCGTGGTACCCAGATCACTTTTGACCTCATGCCCCACGCGCGGTTCGCGTGCGGCATGCGCCTGCATCATGGACGGCACGGTCATGCCATAGGCAGAAACGCCAGCCATGACCAGCACCAGCGAGCACGACAGCAGCACGTACGCCCGCGGCGCCAAGCCCAGTCGGCGTCGCATGCGCACCGCGGCGCCGCGCTTTGTCTGAGTGCCACCGGGCCGCATGCGTTCTCCTCCAAGAAAAACACGCCGCTCAGAAGCGGCGCATTCATTCAAATCCATATTTGAGTGTATCAGCGAACCCAAAAGGTTGCGCAACGAATGGGCAAATTAAGGATGCGAGCGGAAGCATCCATGCGATAAGCGGATACGAAGCATCTTTGTTGCACAACAAACTCACAGTCGCACGGGGAAATTATGACTACCCCGTGCATCGCGAGGAAAACATACGGCAGGAGCAGGCTCGCCGCCTAAATCGCGCGACGAGCCTCGATGGCGCGGCCAAGCGTAAGCTCGTCGGCATACTCCAAGTCGCCGCCCACGGGAAGGCCGCTTGCCAGACGCGACACCTCGACGCCCAACGGCTTGATGGTACGGGCCAGATAGCTCGCCGTGGTCTCGCCCTCGATGTTGGGGTTGGTGGCGATGATGACCTCATGGATATCCTCGTGACCCAGACGCGCCAGCAGCTCGCGGATGTGCAACTGCTCGGGACCAATCTTGTCCATGGGGCTGATCACGCCGCCCAGCACATGGTACAGGCCATGGTAGCTGCCCGTGCGCTCGATTGCCTGGACGTCGCGCGGCTCGCCCACCACGCAAATACGAGTGGTATCGCGCATCGGGTCCTGGCAGATGGAGCACTCGTCGGCCGTGGCGTAGTTAAAGCAACGGCTGCAAAAGTGGACCTCCTGCTTAACCTCCAGGATGGCCTCGGCCAGGCGGCGGGCCTCCTCGGCATCGGCCTCGAGCAGGTAATAGGCGATGCGCTGGGCCGACTTGGGACCAATGCCCGGCAGGCGGCCCAGCTCATCGAGCAGTTTTTGCAGACTGTGATTCGCACTCATATATATGCGTGTCTTAGAACGGCATGCCCGGGATGTTGAGGCCGCCGGTGATGGCGCCCATCTGCTTGTTGGCGAGCTCGTTGACGCCGCGGACGGCCTCGTTGACGGCAGCCATGATCATGTCCTGCAGCATATCGACGTCCTCGGGATCGAGGGCATCGGGGTCGATGGTGAGGTTGACGAGCTCCATCTCGCCGTTGACGGTCACCTTGACCATACCGCCGCCGGCAGAGGCGTCGACGGTCTGGGACTTGAGGTTCTCCTGCGCGGCGGCAAGCTGCTCCTGCATCTTGCGAGCCTGCTTCATCATCTGCTGCATGTTCATACCGGCCATGATGGCTCCTTTACGTGCGGCCGCGCGACAAGCTGCAAGGGCAGCCGGAGCACGGCGGGACTTTCAAACTCAAAAATCGTACCACGGCGCGGGGCAAGCAAGCGGGGCGGACGTGTTCCCTCAGTCGATATACATGTCCTGGAGTGCAAGCCGCGCCCAAAGATTATGCAAAGTTGAATAATTCGCATCTGCATAATATTGAAAGCTAAATCTTGTAGAGCCGGAATCCGGCATTTTCTGCATCCAGCTAGATAACAAAATGCCGAACCGCTGCTCGAGGCGGCGCTCATGATGGCAGGGTATAATTTGATTGTCACAGACAGCAATTTGGAGGTGCCCCATGAATGCCCCCGACGTGCTCCAAAACATCCGCTCAAAACACCCCGTTGCATATGTGGTTCTCTATCTCTTTGTCGGCTGGGCATTACTGGTTATCATCACCCATGCTATAGCCTTTGGAGCAGAACTACTGATAGCCAGCTCGGACCAGCCCATCGTCAAATGGGAAGCGACCGATGAGTGCACCGACGGAACTCGAACCATTTACTACAACAGCCCGTCCCTCTACCAAGAGTTCAAGGTCAAGATAAAGGACTCCAAGATTGTCGATGCCGAACTAGGCGCTTTCTTGACAATCGGAGCAACCGTCAACGCCGAGCAAGTCGAGCACACGGACAGCCATGCGACGTATCGTATCGACCTCAGCATCCTAGGCCGACCGTCACGCATCTGCCTGCTCGAATGCGATATACGCGGCACCACACTACACATGTCCGAAATACAGATGCGCCCGGACAAAGAGAGCTCTTCGTGAGCAGTATGCCCGCCCGCACGGTTACTCCACCGGTTTGAAGATGGTGGCCTGGCCAAAGACGTTGCGGATGAGGGCTTTGGCCTCATCCTCGGTCTGCGGGATGCTCGGGGCTGCGCCCTGGTGGCCGAAGGGACTGCCGGCGCCGGGGTTAGACTCCCAAGGGGCAGCGGGGGCGTCATCGCTTGCGGGAGCGGACGTCGCAGCTGCGGGAGCCGCGACTGAAGCGGCAGGGCTGGGCGCAGGCACCGCGGCAGGCACGTCGAACGGAGGAAGATCCTCCCCGCTCGCATCGCCGGCGAAGCCGCCGACCATGGCGTCGTCGTAGGGCACCTGCTCGGATTCCCACGACGCAGCCTGCGCAGACGGCTGAGTCTTGGGAGCGGACGCGCGCTCGGGCGCTCGGGGCGCGGGCTCGGTCGGGAGCTTACCCGTAGCGGGGGCGCCGGCGGGGTTGTCGGAGCGCAGCCAGGGGGTCTTGGCCAGGTCGGATGGCTTGGACACAGGCGCGGCAACGGGCTTGGGTGCGGGGACCGGAGCAGCCGGTTTGGCCGCAGCGGGTTCAGGCGCCGACGAGGTCGGTGCCATCACCGACGTCGCTTGCCGCTGCGGAGCGCTGGCGCTCGAGGATACAGGGGCCGCCGAGGACACGGGTTGCGGGTCCGCAGATGCCGCAGCCCGTGCAGATGGAGAATGCTCCTCATGTTGAGGAGCCGGCGTGCCACCCCCATTCAGGACATAGTCGACGGTACGACGACCGAAGACTGCGTTGACTGTCGGCAGGACCACCGACTGCGTATCGGCGCGGCCGAGCATCTTGATGGCAAAGGCTGTGGGGAACGACACCGTAAGCTTAGAGCCGTCGTCCGCCGTGGCGCGGGCGTTAAGCAGAAGAGCCGCGTAGGAGGCTTGCTGAGCTTTGACGCGCTCGACGACCTCGGCCCATTTGCGCTGGAGCTCGCCGGCATCCTCGACCGCGGGGGTCTCGGCGGCGCCGGCGGCAGCAACCTGGGCGGCGCTGTTGGGCTTGAACACCGGCACGGTCGATGCAGCAGACGCGGGAACCGGAGCCGTAACGGGTTGAGGTGCAGGCGTTACAGGTTTGGGCGCGGGAGCCGGAGCCGCGGACTTGGGCGCAGGCTGGGCAGACGGAACAGCAGCGCCGCGGTCCCAAGGCATGCCACCCTGATGCGCGGACGTAGCAGCGGGGGCGGCGGTCGCCGCAGGAGCGGCAGCGCGGGCGCCCGAAATGAGCGTCGGCTGCTGGGCAGCAGCGGGTGCGGATGCAGCAGGCGCACTCGCTTGAGCAGCAGCCACACCCGCCGGCACCGCGGCGTTGGCGACCATGGCCTCCAAGCGTGCCACGCGCTCGGCCAGGGCCTCAATGGTCAGATCGGCCTCGGGACGTGCCAGGCGCGTGCAGGCGATCTCGAGCACCAGGCGCACGTCGCTCGCGCCCCTCATCTCCAGCGCGGCATCGTCAAGCACCGTCAGCACGCGGGCCAGACGGTCGGCAGGATGCTCGCCAAAGGCAGCGGCCTCGGCAGCAAGCGCCTCGGCCTGCTCGGCCCCGCCCTCAAACAGCTCGGCACGGGCACCGGCAACGCAGGCCACATACACGTCGCGCACATGCGCCACCAGGTCGCGCGTCAGCTCAAGCAGGTCATTGCCCTCCTCGACCTGTGCACGAATGAGCCCATAGAGCTCAGCAATATCACGCTCGGCGATGGCGCGGGCAAACTCGCCCAGAATCTGGTCCGAAACCTCGCCCAAAAGCGAGCGGGCATCGTCCGCATGCACGGCGCCGTTGCCGAAAACGCTCAGCTGCTCCAGCGTGGAAAGCGCGTCGCGCATGCCGCCCTTGGCATGGCGCGCCACGATGGTGAGCGCCTCGTCGTCGTAATCGAAGCCCTCCTGCTCGCACACGTAGGACAGGCGATGCTCGATATCCTCGTTGCCGATGCGGTGGAAATCGAAGCGCTGGCAGCGCGAGAGGATGGTCTCCAGAATCTTTTGCGGATCGGTGGTGCACAGCACGAAGATCACGTGTGCCGGCGGCTCCTCGAGCGTCTTGAGCAGCGCGTTGAACGCCGCCGTCGTGAGCATGTGAACCTCGTCGATGATATAGATCTTGTACTTGCCGCGCACCGGGGCAAAGTTGACGGAGTTGATGATCTCCTCGCGCACATTGTCCACGCCCGTGCGGCTTGCGGCATCGAGCTCGTAGACATCGGGGTGGTTGCCCTCGGCGATGAGCTCGCACTCCTCACAGGTGCCGTCGGGCATGCAGCCGCTTGCGCCCTCGGCGCGCGCCGCCTCGGCGTTGCGGCACAGCAGCGCCTTGGCCAGAATGCGCGCCATGGTGGTCTTGCCCGTACCGCGCGGTCCGCAGAACAGGTACGCGTGGGACAGGCGTCCCTCGGTGATGGCGTGCTCGAGCGTCGAGACGATATGCTGCTGGCCCACCACGGAGTCGAAGGTGAGCGGGCGATACTTTCGGTACAACGATTCCATGGGTGCTCCCCCGGGTATACTGAGTCTTGTTGCCGCGACGGCCATGCGGTCGCACGGCATACTTCACTCATAATAACCCGTACGGCGAGCCCGCCGCGATAGGAGTCCAAAGAGCATGGCAGACGCAGAGAGCAACCTCGTTCCCTCCGAAGCAGCCGACCAGGTCGAGGTCGCGCTCGAGAAGCAGGCCGCAGCCGACGACGGCATCCTGTACCTCAACGAGTACCAGTACGAAAACGACCTGGTCACCGACTTCGCCCGCCTGGTCGCCTCACCCAGGCGTCGCGGCTCGCTGTATGTCGCCGCGGCAATTGCCGCGCTGCTCGGCATTGGCATGCTGGTGGCCGGCGGCAACTGGATCAAGTTTGGCGTCGTCCTGATCGTATTCGGCGCCTTTTTGGCCTGGTGGAGCAAAAACTTGCACCACACCCTCGCCCGCGACTTTATCGATGCCGTCGAGGCCGACGAGTCCATGGGTGGCCGCTATCGCCGCGTCGCCGCCAACGAGGACGGCCTGATGGTTTGGGGCAAGAGCGGCAAGTCGCAGTTCTTCCCGTTTGAAAAGCTCGACCACGTGCTCGACGGCGAGCGCATCTTTGTAGCCATGTTCGCCGACCAGGGCGTGACGATCCCTAAGGACACCTTTGTCCGCGGCAATGCCGAGCAGTTTGGCACCTTCCTTAAGGCACGCATCAACAAAAAGCTCCGCATCGAGACCAAACGTAAGAAGATGAAGGCCGAAAAGGCCGCTGCCAAGGCCAAGTAGGAAAGCGAGCCCAAGAATGCAAAGGCCAAACAGCGCAAGCAGAAGAAGAGCAAGAAGAAGCACTAGGGCCGAACGCCACTGCGAAGGGAGCCTCATCCCGCTTCAGCGCAGGATGAGGCTCCCCCAACAGGACCTTCGAGTTACTTCACTTCAAACCTTAAGAGCCTTCGCTCCGGCAGATCGGTCATCTTCATCGTATAGGTCCCGGGAAACGCTTTCTCAAAACGGACGGTCTCGTAACCTTCGAAATAGTCGTTGGTGTTTTGCATCATGAATGGGACGAGCAACTCGTTCTCCGCCCCAACCTGTACAGCAAACGCAGCAGAACCGCCCAGCACCGGCATTGCCTGCGTTATCAGATCGGTATTGACCACAAAGTCATAGTTTGGCGCAGACTCCGGCACCAAATGCCAAACATACGCTTTAATTCCGCCTTCGACATTGTCCTTATTCCTGACACGCATCTTTACGGCGATAACACACGTGATGTCGGCGTCCTTCAATTTCGTTTTCGTATCTACGATGCCATATTTTGAATAATCATCATTCGCACGCTTGAGATACTCGCGCGGCGTGAGCAGTTCTGCTCCGTCTATGCAAAACGAATACCCGTCAGTCGCCACATCCTTCGACCCCAGAAACGCCCCATCCATCGAGAGCCATTCGCCCTCCGCGTAATATTTTTCAGGAATGACTGTCCGGTTCCCGTTAACGACGCTCACCCTCATGCCCGCAAGGCCGGTAACAGCACAGCCAAAAAGCGCGAGCATCGACCTTCTCGTCAACAGGGTCTTCTTCATCGCGCTCACGACCTTTCCCGAACTTTCACAACGGCACCGTCGCGCATGCAGTAAACCCGATCGGCCAGCTCCTCGAGCACCTCTCCGTCATGGCTAGACAGAAGAACCTCGCGACCCGTTGATGCCGCCATCGCCACAACGTGCTTGAGCATTTCCACGCCCGCTTCGTCGAGGGCATTCGTTGGCTCATCGAGAACAAGCAGCTTCGGCTTTTCCATAATTGCCGCAGCTATCCCCAGACGCTGCTTCATTCCAAGCGAGTATGCTCGAAACTTCTTTTTTTCGTCTGCATCGAGCCCCACGAGCCGCAGGGCAGAGCGAATGTCCTCGGGGGTAGCAACGCCCTTGATTTGAGCTATGAGCTCCAGATTGTCGTAACCAGACAGATATCCTAAAAAGGAAGGCGCCTCTATCAACATCCCCAGACTCGGCGGAAACGAGATATCCGCCCCAAGTCTTTGGTCATCGATAATGATCTCGCCCTCGGTGGGTCTAATCAATCCGCAGACCGCTCGCATGAGCATGGTCTTACCCGAACCGTTTATCCCCTGAAGCCCGACCACAGTCCCAGGGTCAACCTCGATGGACACGTTGCGCAGGACATCGTTTTTGCCCATGCGCTTCGATACGTCCCTAACGATCACACTCATATCTTGCCCCTCTTTTCGATAAGGTCGGCCCTTCGAAACCACAGTCCACCCAACGATAGGCATAACGACATAATCACCATTGAGAACAAGCCACTCGAGCCCGTCGCGATTCCCTCTTTGACAATTCCACCCCAGCGCAACAGCATCAAGGCATTTCCCAGCAGCGCCCAATGCCGCGCATATGCCGAACAGATCAGGTAGCTCATTACAACCGCAAATGAGGCTGACGGCCCAAGCACAAACCCAACCGCTGCCTGTGCAAACGCAAGCGCCTCAAAAGCAAAAAGGAGACCTATGAAAAACGGTAGCGCATCCGCCTCGCCCACTTTGAGAAGCCATGGCGCCAAATTAGCCAGTTGAAGCGACTCACCATGAATGACCGCGCTGAACGAGGCGCTCACCATCAAGCTCCAAATCACAGCAGAGCCAACCACCACGAGCAGCGAAAAGGCCGTTACCGCCGCCACCAAGATAAAACGCGAGACCCACCAAAGGATTCTTGCCCGGCATCGAACAAGCGCTTGCAAACCAAACCCATGCAACGATTCGGTGGGATAATCGAGTGTTGTATAGAGAATAAGCAGAGTGAGAAAAAGCCATCCTAACGGAGGCACAAACATGAGCCCGGGCCTAGGCTCAAACGGAGCAGATCCGGCAAACACGAGCGCAAGATTGTCCGCAAACCCCAAGGCATTCGTCCTAACCCCATACACAGAAGACAATCCGTAGGCGTACACCAGGTTCGCAACGGTCACTGCTGCAATCGCAATAAAAGTAATGATGTTCTTCTTCAAAACAGTCCTCAGGTCTGCGGCGACCAGCCTAAACAGCATCAGACCATCTCCCGCCTTTTCCACGCCCCAGAAAAAGCCAACGAAGCAAGGGTCAATAATATGATTTCCGCAAAACCGGCTCGAATGTCTGGCCAGTTATTCAGCGATTCCGACCTGATGCTGTTGAAGATATTGCAGTTAAACCCCACACAAGCCATTACGCCGAAGATCCAGCCATTTGCAAAATGCCACGCAACCATTAGCAGATACGGGACAATTATCGCTTTGATTCTGCTACGAAACAAAATTGAGAAGCCAGTTACAGCCATGGATAAAGTCCCGAGCGTGACCGCATCGAACAGCGTGTATGCAAGCACATATAACAAAGGATGTGAATAAAATAGACCGGAGAAATAGCTATGTAGGTAAAGCCCTACGTAGGTCGACTCATCGACCCGAGGAAGATACGCAGGAAAAAGCATCGAGACAATCAGGAAATTGACGAGCAGAGGAATGGCAGTCACTATAAACGCGGAGAGGAAAGCAGACAGCACCTTTACGTTCACGTATGCCTTTCTGGAAACGCGCGTGCATATCTGCATGTCATAACCACTCAAACGCTCAAAGAGGCACGACCAAGATCCGGCCAACATTGCAAGCAGGGGCAGTGCATAGAAAAACACCGACGCAGACAGTGGCGCGTTCGCGCTCACAACAATCCAGTTACCGAAGCTGCTTTCACGTGTTTGACCGAGATAGTTTTTGGCTTGCATGCCAACGCCGTAACCAAAAGAAAGAAGGTTGTGACGTTCTTTTTCCAAATTTGCCCACGGCTCCAGCGCGGCAGCTATTGCAACCGCGACTGCAATCAAGAGAGCAAAGATAAAAGCTGGGCGTCTTATCGTTTTCGACAGCTCATATCTTACGAGCCTTTGGTTCATACGTCCTCCTCCGCCTTCCGACCCAGAAAGCCGGAAGGGAGCCATTTCAAACAACTATGCGGGAAGCTTGCGGAAATGCCCGACGCAGTCGGGGCTCCATACACCAATAACAGTGCCGTAGCCAGACTCCGCCCATGCAGTCAGTCGCGCCGCAGATCGCCCGTTCTCACGGACGAGGTTATACATTTCCCACTGTCCCTTGTGATTCGAACGATACGTTCCCTGAGTACAATTCATGCTGCCGCTACCGCTTGTGTTATACGCACCGTCTGTATATAACCGAAGCGGATTTCCCGTATAACCCTGGATATCCAGATAGAGCGATGAGGAATCATCCTTTTGACGGTAGCCAGTTGCACTCGTCCCGGCACATTGAAAACTAAATGCCCTATCGGCATTGTTCGTACAGGTCGTAATTCCCGTATCGGCGTTTTGAGTAATGCTAGAAACCTGAGAGGTGTCAAACTCCTCTTGCGCGAACGATGCAGCGGGAACCCCTAGGGACAGACCCGCAGCAATCGCCAACCCGACTCCGATTCGAGCAATAGCGCTCCTTGGCTTAATCATGGCCTTCTCCAATCAAAAGCGGCTAACAATGCGTCGACGCACGGCAACCTTTGCATGAATGGAGAAAGATGTCTGTAAACACTCGCTATTGAGTTGATAATCCAGGCGTTTACACGTTATCTACCTGCGATAACAATGAAATAAGCTCTGCTTTGTTCTTGATCTTCAACTGGCGATAGGACGCGGATCGCAGCGCTTGCACCGTAGATGCAGCGTAACCGACATCCTGCGCAATGGTCTTTGTCGTTGCGCCCTCTGCCGTCATCAACAATATTCGGGCCTGAACATCGGACAGGGCGCGCGACGTAAGCAGAGCCAGCCGGCGCACGTGAGCTGCTTCGGTGGACCCGTTCGCACGGTACTTCAAGACGGCTTTCTCGTCCTCAACCGAGCGTGCGAGCACGATGTGCGTAACGAGCATCGGCACAGACCAGCAAACAATCACCGTTGCCACGACGACATTGACGGCCGAACTTTGCCCCAGCAACGACGCAAGGAACAGAGGCTCGAAAACCGTCAGATCCTGCACCATGTTGAGCAAGACAACCCAGACAGGAGCCGCCGCCCCAAAGCAAAGCATCCATATCCCAAGCATTTTGCGCTGCGGGCAGCTACGCAGCACTATGTATGTGAGCAACATCCCCGTCAGCACCGCGAACCCATGGATTCGCCCCCTAGTGGCCGCATAGATTAAAGTAGCCGCACCTATTGACGCCAACGGCACGATAGCCCGGACACGGGCATGCACCTTAAACGGACGCAGCCCAACAGCGAGCGAGGCCGTAGATGCCACGCCGCACAGCAGGACCGGCGCAGCCATCAACGGATCGCATATACACCTCCATGCCGCGATATAGGCAAAAGACCATTCCACGGCAGACAGCACCGCCCATACGCACGGGCTTCCGAGCCCAATCGCCCCATCCGTTCTAGTCAGCGCAGTTTCACGATTCAGTTTTTCACCCGCGTAGTGCAGCGACAGAAGCAGTCCGAGACCCAATGCATAGCTTGCGAGAGAAAAGGCGACTGCCCGCGAAACACCGGATCCCCAATCGCTATCCGCCATTACCAAGGGGCCCGCCGCAAGGAGGATAAAAAATGCTGTGAGCAGGTATCGAAACAGCCGGCGCGTCCGAACTGATGTCAACATATCACCAGCATGCCGCTGCAGCAGACCAGGCCCTGCAGCATCACCCTCACCCGCAAACAATGCCACGAGCTCGCGTGAGCCCGCAACCGATGCCTTCCCGTATGCTCGGTGAAGCGTTGTTCGCACCGTCGATGGCTTCGTACTCGTCTCCCTGGCAATTTCCGCCGGCGTTTTCCCTTTGAGCAGCAGTCGAACAAACTGCTCTTCTCGAGGCGACAGGGCAGGGGAAAACACCCCCGCATCGAATGGGTCGGACGTGCGAGGGGTATCCGAATTGTTGTCCCGTTTCTCCCTTAGCAATGTGCATACGAAGGCGGCAACAGCAATAGCGGACCCCATCGACAGTGATGCAATGACCGCGGCATCGCTTGCAAAGTATGCCACCTCGACAGCCGGAACAAGGCCAATGGGAACTGCTACGAGCACAGAACGGGCAAACACGTCGCCCTGCCCCCGACCAAAGGCGCGGGGACAGCAAAGCAGCGGGACCGCAGCCAATACGAGATAGACCAGAGGAATTAAAAGCACGAGGCCAATTGATGCGGCCGTCACAGAGGGCATCCCCCATGGCTCGGGAACGACTCTCCATGAAACTCGACAGCAAAACAGCAGGCAAGACAGGACAACTATTGTTTCTGCAAAAAGCGCGCTCTGCGATCGGCGGGTCCCCCTTTCGCCGTCCCGCGCCGCCCCCCGTATCAAAGGAGAGCCCGCCGTATCCCAAATTACATATGAGAGGAGCAACGACCCAGTGAAGCACAAGGCACACGAAACACCATGCAACAACCAGATTGGCGCAAACACGATTGGAATAGAATCTCCGCGAGCATAGAAGGCCAAGTCGACCCATTCGGGAACCACCGCAATAGCAGCAAGGAAAACACCGAAGACGCCAAGGCGACCCGACCGTCTTATTTCTCTCCCCTTGCGGAGCGCAACACCATGACCAAACGCCGCGAGGCATGCGCCAAGGATAACGAGCCAGGTCATTGCACCTGATGCCAAGCTGATTGAAGATGAAAACCGGTGATAAGGGGTAACCGCCATTACGATAAGCACAATGGCGCAGGCAGATGTGGCAGAACGGCGGGAAAAGAGCATATGGCCTCCATAGCATGTCATTATATCGCTCGATCCGCTCATCTATCTCCATGCCCACACCGGCCAACATCAACGATTCACGCTAACTCCAATCCGAGCCAGGTCACGGTCCGGCTTTTGTCCGCAGTCCCCGCATCAAAGCGGGATGCGGTTTCCTTTTGAGCGTCGATTTGGAAACTGCATCCCGTTCTGAGTCAATATTCTGGGACGCAGTTTCCGCAGCACCCCATTCGGAAAGCGTGTCCCAGTATTTAGCCGAAAACCGGGCAGCGCTTTCCGGATGAGTCGAGACGAAGGCCAAGTCAGACAGGCCACCTCGCCCCGCTACCTTCACCATGCGCCTGAGCGTGCTAAACTAGCAGCATCTATGCCACCGCGAATGGCTCGGCCCCGCGCCCGCCGCTCGCAAACGAACTTTAAACGCACGAGGGTTGGCCATGCCGCTTTTCTCGCAACATACCGCCCGGTTCTCGCCGGACGTTCCCTTGGAGGGCACTAGCTCTCGCGAGCTGCTCAAGCGGTACCAGCCGCTCGAGACACTTGCGACCGGCGGTTTTGGCTCCATCGAGATCTGCCGCGACACGCACCTGCGCCGCCGCGTCGCCATTAAACGCATCCCCCTCATCAACGGTGCCGGCATGCCCGCCAGCGACATCATGGATGTCCTGCGCGAGGCGCACACTGCCGCCATGCTTCAACATCCCAATATCGTGCAGGTCATCGACTTTACGCACGACACAGCCTATGCCTACCTGGTCATGGAATATGTCGATGGCATGTCGCTGGCCGAGTTTTTGCATCGCGTAGACGGCCACTCCCTTACCTTTGACGAGGCCGCGGCCATTGCCGATGCCTTGGGCCAGGCGCTCACCTTCGCCCATAGTAATGGCGTACTCCACCTGGACATTAAGCCCGCCAACGTGCTCATCGACCACTCGGGCAATGTAAAGCTCACCGACTTTGGCATGGCGCGACTGTCGTCTGCCGGTGGCTTTGGCGGCTCACGCGGCGGCACCATCGGCTACATGCCGCCCGAGCAGCTCGATATCGAGACCGGCACGGTCGACGAGCGCGCCGATGTCTTTGCCCTCGCCTGTGTGATCTACGAGGGTCTGTGCGGCGGCGCTCCCTTTATGGCGGCCACGCCCGCCGACTCGCTCGACCGCATCATCGGCGGCGCCACCTATCCCAACGAGCTGATACCACACTTCCCCCCGGGAGCCGAGGCCGCGCTCATGAGCGCGCTCTCCCCCATGCCGCAGGACCGCCCCAACAGCATCGAGGCATTTTGCGACCAGCTCCTTGCCGGTCTGGGCAGCGTGCGCGAGGGCCGTCGCAGCCTGGAGCAAATGGTTGGCGAACTTTCGGATGACGAGCAGGAGCTCGACGATATCGAGCCGTCGCACTACGAGGACGACGCCATTGAGGTCGACCCCGCACTCGGCTGGGCGGGCACGCGCTGGAGCCATACGCGCGACTACACCATGCGCACTATCTCGGCGCTAACGTGCGGCACCTTTAGCTTTTTGCTGATGCAAACGGCCGGGGTCGCGACGCTTCCCGGCCTGGTCATTGCGGCCATCGCGATCGGAGCGGCGGCTGGCCTGGCCCCCCAGATTGGCTCGGCCATCTCGGCTGTGGGCTTTTTGGTGCTCATGGCCAACGCCACCATGCAGGCACAGGGCATCCTGTCGATGCTGCCCGTCGCGGTGATCTTTGCCGCTGCCATGTCCGGTTGGTGGATCGCCTGGGGTCGCACCGAGACTGCCGCGAGCGCCACGCTCACCTGTGCACTCGCGCTTGGCTGTCTGACCGGCAATACCTTCCTGGCAGCTGGGGTCGCCGCCGGCGTCGCGTCATTTTGGCTCGGTCCGGCAAGCGCCGCCGCGGCAACGGGCATGGGCGCGCTTTTTGCCCGTCTGGCCACGGTCGCGCTTTCAGCCGAAGGCGTGCTGGGGCTCGGTAACGTTGCCGCAGCGCTGGGAGACCCGCTCCTTTGGGCTGCCTTTGTGCTGGTCGCGGCAACTGCCGCGGCGTCATCTGCGCTGCTCAATGTCCATGCCAAGCGTGCCAATCAGGGCTCAAACCTTGCCGCAATCGCCGCCATCGCTGTCACCGGCATCGGCTGCGCAGCGGCGTCCTGTCTTGCACACCATATGGAAATTGCCAGCCTTGCAGCCGCGGTCATCGCCAAGGCGGCGGTTGCGGGAATCCTATCCTCTATAATCGTTGGGATATGCCTATATTTGCTCGGATACCAAAGAACCTATACGGAGAGTGATCTTTCGTGAACTTCCTGAACATCTTCGAGGACCACGTGGCCGGCATCTTCGGTGCCACCCGTGCCCCGTTCTCCTTTAAGAAGCTTGCCAAGCAGGCCGCTCGCGACATGGAGGATCAGACTCTGGTGATCAACGGCGTCAACACGGCGCCGGCACTCTATACCATCCTTATCGCCGCCGACGACGATCCCATGCTCGCCCCGTTCTACCCCGAGCTTTCGCGCGAGGTCCGCGAGTTTGTGAAGGCGCAGGCCGAAAAGCGCCGCTATGTCTTTGTCGGCGAGCCCCTCGTGCGCTTTATGATCGATCCGCAGCTGCGCGCCGGCAAGTTCTCGGTCTTTGCCGAGAACGTCGATGCCCCCACGCTCGGTCGCCTGTACGAAGAAGAGCGCGCCTATCAAAACGGCCTGGGCCAGAACAACTCCGCGGCAAGCCGTGCCGCCAGCGCCCCGCGCGCCGGCCAGCAGCAGTTTGCTGCCCCGCAGCAGCAGCGCCCCGCCGCCATGCCCCAGCAGCAGCCGACGCCTCGCGCCGCCGCTCCCGACCCGCTTGCCGTGGCCTGTCTCTTATACACATCTGAC
>CABSMX010000034.1 GCA_902478945.1 uncultured Collinsella sp. | reverse complement strand
TGTCGTCCACTAACGGCACCGTGGTGGTAAACGGGGCCACGAGTGTGTGTATTCAAGTAGAGCCCGGCCGCTCCGCCCAGCTCAACCCCGGCGACGAGCTCAAACTCGGCGAATCCACCACCTACGCCATCCTGCTCGGCGCCCTCTAGCCGGCAGTTAGGGACGTTCCTTTCCTGCCGGTACTTGGGGACACTCCTTGGCGCGTCAGAGCCAGTCGTCCGGGGATGGAGGGACCATTCTGGCCTTTGGCGGTCACCCGAGGTAAACCTTTACCGCACGCCTATATTTGTCGAAATTACACTTGACGGCGGGGTACAATAAACCCGCATGCGGATTTCCGTTGCGGGCGCTTCCCATCGCCGGGGCGTGCCCGGGAGCATCCGGCATGCGGCCTTTGCGGCGCTCGGTCATGTGCAAGACGGGCGGTCGGGTCTGTGGGGCGCATCAGCTGCTCCTCGCCTCGGCATGCCTTCTCTCCACGCCATGTACCTGCTGCTGAGCCTGCCTGCCAGATGATTGGAAGCAACAGCGTAAATCCCATCACGCCAACATCCCGGCGATCGCCGGGGCCTGTATACCTATATGAGAGGAGAGGGGTATATGGCGCGTAAGTTTAAGTCTATGGACGGCAACGAGGCGGCCGCATATGTTTCGTATGCGTACACCGAGGTAGCGGGAATCTATCCCATTACGCCGTCCAGCCCGATGGCCGACCATGTCGACCAGTGGGCGGCCCAGGGTCGCAAGAATATCTTCGGCACCCCGGTTAAGGTCGTCGAGATGGAGTCCGAGGCAGGTGCAGCCGGTACCGTTCACGGTTCGCTGGGCGCCGGTGCTCTGACCACCACCTACACGGCTTCTCAGGGTCTGCTCCTGATGATCCCGAACATGTACAAGATCGCGGGCGAGCAGCTCCCGGGCGTCTTCCACGTCTCCGCGCGTTGCGTCGCTTCCCACGCCCTGAACATTTTTGGCGATCACTCCGACGTCATGGCCTGTCGTCAGACCGGCTTCGCCATGCTCGCCGAGGGCAACGTCCAGGAGGTCATGGACCTTTCGCCGGTGGCTCACCTTGCCGCCATCGAGGGTAAGACCCCGTTCCTTAACTTCTTCGACGGCTTCCGCACCAGCCACGAGATCCAGAAGGTCGCCATGTGGGACTACAAGGATCTGGCCGAGATGTGCGACATGGACGCCGTCCAGGCTTTCCGCGATCACGCGCTCAACCCTGAGCACCCGCACACCCGCGGCAGCCACGAGAACGGCGACATCTTCTTCCAGAACCGCGAGGCCTGCAACAAGGTCTACGACGAGCTTCCCGCCGTCGTCGAGGGCTACATGAAGAAGATCAACGAGAAGCTCGGCACCGATTACGGCCTGTTCAACTACTACGGCGCTCCCGATGCTGATCGCGTCGTTGTGTGCATGGGCTCCTTCTGCGACGTGCTCGAGGAAGTCATCGACTACCTCAACGCTCACGGCGAGAAGGTCGGCCTGGTCAAGGTTCGCCTGTTCCGTCCGTTCTCCATCAAGCACTTCGTCGACGTTCTCCCCGAGACCGTCCAGAAGATCGCCGTCATGGACCGTACCAAGGAGCCGGGTTCTATCGGCGAGCCGCTCTACCAGGACGTCGTCTCCGCTCTCTACGAGGCCGGCAAGACGGGCATCAAGGTTGTCGGCGGCCGTTATGGCCTGGGCAGCAAGGACACGCCTCCCGCGTCCGCGTTCGCTGTCTTCGAGGAGCTCAAGAAGGACGAGCCCAAGCGCGAGTTCACCATCGGCATTGTCGATGACGTGACCAACCTGAGCCTGCCCGAGGCCGAGGATGCGCCCAACACCGCAGCCCCCGGCACCATCGAGTGCAAGTTCTGGGGTCTGGGTGGCGACGGTACCGTCGGCGCCAACAAGAACTCGATCAAGATCATCGGCGACCACACCGACAAGTACGTCCAGGCCTACTTCCAGTACGACTCCAAGAAGACCGGCGGCGTCACCGTCTCGCACCTGCGCTTTGGTGATTCCCCGATCCGTTCGCCGTACTACGTGACCAAGGCCGATTTTGTCGCCTGCCATAACCCCAGCTACATCGTTAAGGGCTTCAAGATGGTCCGCGACGTCAAGCCGGGCGGCACCTTCCTGGTCAACTGCCAGTGGAGCGACGAGGAGTTCGCCGAGCACATGCCCGCCGTGGCCAAGCGCTACATCGCGAACAACAACGTCAACGTCTACCTGATCGACGCTATCGACCTGGCGGCCAAGGTCGGCATGGGCAAGCGCACCAACACGGTGCTCCAGTCCGCCTTCTTCGCGCTGGCCAAGGTCCTGCCCGCCGAGGACGCCCTGCAGTACATGAAGGACGCGGCTACCAAGTCCTACATGAAGAAGGGCCAGGCCATCGTCGACGCCAACCACAAGGCCATCGATGCCGGCGCTACCGCTTTCCGTAAGTTCGAGGTTCCGGCCGACTGGGCTACCGCCGAGGATGCCGCTCCCGTCGAGCTCTCCGAGGAGACCAAGTCCGCTATCGCCCAGCAGGTCAAGAACCTGCTCGAGCCCATCGATCGCATGGACGGCGACAGCCTGCCCGTTTCCGCCTTCGTCGATTGCGCCGACGGCCAGTTTGAGCTGGGCGCCTCCGCATACGAGAAGCGCGGCGTCGCCGTGGTCGTTCCCCACTGGGACGAGACCAAGTGCATCCAGTGCAACCAGTGCGCCTATGTGTGCCCGCATGCCACCATCCGTCCGTTCGCGATGACCGAGGACGAGGCTGCTGCCGCGCCCGAGGCTACCCGCACGCTCGACGCCATGGGCCCCAAGGCCAAGGGCATGAAGTTCACCATGGCTGTGTCCCCGCTCGACTGCATGGGTTGCACCAACTGCGTCAAGGTCTGCCCCAAGGGCGCCCTCGAGATGGTTCCCACCGAGCAGGAGATGGACCAGCAGCCCGTTTGGGACTACATGGTCGAGAACGTCTCCGAGAAGAAGGAGCTCATCGCGGCCAACGTTAAGGGCAGCCAGTTTAAGCAGCCCTACCTGGAGTTCTCCGGCTCCTGCGCCGGCTGCGCCGAGACCGCCTATGCACGTCTGGTGACCCAGGTCGCCGGCGACCGTATGTTCATCTCCAACGCCACCGGCTGCTCCTCCATTTGGGGCAACCCCGCTGCCACCGCTCCTTACTGCAAGGACAAGGACGGTCACGGCCCGGCGTGGAACAACTCCCTGTTCGAGGACAATGCCGAGCACGGTCTGGGCATGGCCGTCGGTTACGAGGCCGTTCAGAAGAAGCTGATCGCTGCTACGCAGGAGATCATCGCCGCTGACGGTCCGTCCGACGAGCTCAAGGCCGCCGGCCAGGCTTGGCTCGACTCCGTCAACGATGTCGAGGCTTCCAAGACCGCTGCCGCTGCCTACGTTGCCGAGCTCGAGAAGTGCGGCTGCGACGCCTCCAAGGCGATCCTTGCCGACAAGGCTTACCTCACCAAGAAGTCCTTCTGGATCTTCGGCGGCGACGGTTGGGCCTACGACATCGGCTTCGGTGGCCTGGACCACGTCCTGGCTTCCGGCCACAATGTCAACGTCTTCGTCTTCGACACCGAGGTCTACTCCAACACCGGTGGTCAGGCCTCCAAGGCCTCGAACCTGGGCCAGGTCGCTCAGTTCGCCGCTGCCGGTAAGGTGACCAAGAAGAAGTCCCTGGCTGAGATTGCCATGAGCTACGGCTACGTTTACGTGGCGCAGGTCGCCATGGGCGCCAACCCGGCTCAGACCCTCAAGGCCATCCACGAGGCCGAGGCCTACGACGGTCCGTCCCTCATCATCGGCTACAGCCCCTGCGAGATGCACTCCATCAAGAAGGGCGGCATGCAGAACTGCCAGGCCGAGATGAAGAAGGCTGTCGAGTGCGGTTACTGGAACCTCTTCCGCTTCAACCCCGAGGCTGCTGCCGGCAAGAAGTTCTCGCTCGATTCCAAGGAGCCCGCGGGCGGTTATCAGGAGTTCCTGATGAACGAGGCCCGTTACGCTTCGCTGACGCGTTCCTTCCCCGAGCGCGCCGAGGAGCTCTTCAAGGAGAACGAGCAGGCCGCCATGGACCGCTACGCTCACCTGCTGAAGCTCAAGACGGTGTACAACGAGGCCTAGGTCTCCCACCGCAGGATCTGAGGGCTAACCTTCGCGGACGTCCTCGGACATGAAAGAACCCCCGCTGCGCACTACGTGCGGCGGGGGTTCTTTCGTCCTGCGGAGTGTCCGCGAAGGCCAGCCCTCAGATCCTGCTACGACTACGTCCTCGGATTGTGGGGGCGGATGAAGGACGTAGTTGGTCGGGTATTCCGTCCCCTTCGCTGTTTCGCGGCTTTGCCGCGAAACCTCGCGCCACTTTGGGGATGGATGGAGGATTTGGCTGTTGTCGCCTTCTGTCCCCGTGCTTTGGGGGCTGGGTGCCCTTTCGGAGCCCCTCTTTATTCCTGTTGCTGGATGAAAAGCCCCTTGTTTTTGTAGGGATGCATACTCGTCCTATAAGTGCATAGAATCTCGTATAGTGCGAGTAAGATTTAGCGCTTTCTGTTTGGTGTTTAGCAAAGATATAGTTTGCATAATCCAGCCTAATTCTTGCTCCATTAAAATAAAGTCACACGTAAATGGCGTAAACATATCTGAGCTGGGGTTCTGTACGCTGAGCGGATAAAAACGACCGTTCACCGTTCAACTATTTTCAAAATGAATAAAATGAGCGATAAAGAGAATATAAACCTTAATAAACTCGCGTATCGCACGGACGCGGGTTATTAATGGGTTGTAGGCCTTTTACAGAAAGGATTCCAGCAATGTCTAAGCCTCTTGGCAAGCCCGATCGTATTGTCGTCGCCCTTGGCGGCAACGCCCTCGGCAACAACCCCGTCGAGCAGATCGAGGCCGTGAGCAACACCGCCCATGCCCTCCTCGGCCTCATCGAGCAGGGCAACGAGATCATCATCACCCACGGCAACGGCCCGCAGGTCGGCATGATCCAGAACGCCTTCGCCGCTGCCCACGATGCCATCGGTACCCCCGAGATGCCGCTGCCCGAGTGCGGTGCCATGTCCCAGGGCTACATTGGTTATCACCTGCAGCAGGGCATTGGCCGCGAGATGCACAAGCGCTATAAGCGTTGGCACGCCGCCACCGTCGTCACCCAGATCGAGTGCGACCCGGACGATCCCGCGTTCAAGAACCCGACCAAGCCGATCGGTCCCTTCTACACCGAGGAGCAGGCCAAGGAGTTCATGGCCGAGGATCCCTCCAAGGTCTTCGTCGAGGATTCCGGCCGCGGCTGGCGTCGCGTCGTCGCTTCTCCCGATCCCAAGAAGATTGTCGAGGCTGACTCCATCCTCAACCTGCTCGACAACGAGTTCATCGTCATCGCCTGCGGTGGCGGCGGCATCCCCGTCGTCCGCGACTACGAGAACAAGGGCTGCTACAAGGGCGTTCCCGCCGTCATCGACAAGGACCTGGGCGGCGAGCTGCTGGCCGAGGACTGCGATGCTGACGTTCTGTTCCTGCTGACCGCCGTTGAGCATGTCGCCATCAACTTTGGTAAGCCCAACCAGGAGGAGCTCGAGGACCTCACCGCCGACGAGGCCGAGCGCCTGGCCGACGAGGGTCAGTTCGGCAAGGGTTCGATGGAGCCCAAGGTCCGCGCTGCCATCAAGTTCGCCCGTTCCCGCAAGGGCCGCACCTGCATCATCGGCGCTCTGGACAAGGCTGCCGAGACCATGGCCGGCCTCTCCGGTACCCGCATCCACGAGTAGTCTCTACTCTGTCGCCTCTCTGGTGGGCGCCAGGCAAAGCGCCCGCAAACTAGCCTCTCTTCATGAGCCCCGCAGTCCGCTCCGACTGCGGGGCTTTTGCTATTCACCTAGTCATTGGGGACGTTCTTAAATGACTAGTAGTAGGCCCACATGGCTTCGATTTCATTGAGGACTTCTACGACGCCCCAGCGGCGGGCGCTGCGGCTTTGCGAGTTGGGGTCGTAGACTCCCACTTGATCGGCATCGTCGATGCCCCAGGGCACGATATAGTGTCCAACGCTGGTAAAGGTTCCGGGACGAACCGATGCGATGATGGGTGCGCCCGAGCGCAGCGCCTGGGTGATGGAGCTGCGATCGATATGGAGCTCAGTTCCGTTAAGGCCCAGCTGCCATGCGCCGCTCGTCATAAACGACCACTCGGTGGCGCCGGTGGGGGCATAGTTGCCCGCCTCGGAAAGAGCGCACATATCGACCGGCGTCATATCGGTGTGACCGGTCTTATAGATGTAGACCATGGTAAGGCAGGTAGGGCCGCAGGCATTTTGGCGGATGGTACCGCCGGCGTAGGGCAGCTCCGACCATGCCGGGTCAATCTGATAGATGTGGGGCATGGTGCCGGCTTGCCACTGCGAACGCGGGGTCGAAAACGCAAACGAATAGCCGGGCGCGACCGGGGCCTTGAGCAGCTTATCCTCGGCGGTTGGATCGAGGCCGGCCGAGCCGTGGGAGATACAGGAGCTCATAAGCACAAAGACCAGACAGGTGAGGATAGAGCACAGTGCGAGGCGAAGTCGACGAGCTGACAGGGCGGGGGCATTCACGTACGATGTCGAGCGGTAAGGCTTGCCGTCGCGTCCGCCTTGGGGATGCGAAAAGAAGCGGTTGATATGGATGCCGGGCTGACGTGTGCCGTTGCGGCGCAGTTGCGGAACCTCGGCCTGACGCTGTCGAGTGCGCGCGCCCAAGCGGCTATCTTGCTGCGCGCTTGTGGCCGTACTCGGACGGCCGCTCTGCCGTGTTCTGCTTGCCTGCTGCCGAGACGAAGGTCTGGGTTGCTCTTGAGGACGTTGCGGATTGCTGCTCGTGGCACTTCTGGGCGTCGGCGTGGTACGGCCAGCAAGGCGAACGCTTTGTCGCCGTTGATCACCGTCGTTGTATCCGTATGCCATTCGCACCGCCTTGTCTCATGTATAACCTGTCTATCCTACAAAAAAGATGTGCAACAAATGGGCCTGCGCGTCAAAAGCTCGGTAAACGGTACGAAAGGCGCAAAACGCACGGCCTCAAAAACATCTCTATATATGCGTCCGATGAGCGTGCGCCCGTCGGTCAGGCGGCAACAATGAGCGGCAAACCGTGCCGTTCGTCCCAAAAATGGCGCCGCTCGTTTTGCAGTTCTGCCTTCGGTCGAGCTACAAGCGGAGCTGCTGTGCCAAGGCCGTATCTTAAGGCCAGGAAATAAAAGTGCGCGGCGAAACGGACCGCGCAAGGGGTGACGTCAAGGGGCGTCAAAAAGGAAAGGAGGGGAACAATGGCGGACAAGAACGCAGAGGTTGCAGTCGAGGATAACGGCGGCATGAAGAAAACGCTTTCGCTCTGGAACTTCTTCACCATCGGTTTCGGTGCCATCATCGGTACCGGTTGGGTTCTGCAGGTCGGCGACTGGATGGTCGTGGGCGGCGGTCCCGTTCCCGCTATGATCGCATTCCTCTTGGGTGCAATCTTCCTCGTGCCCGTCGGAGCTGTTTTCGGTGAGCTCACGGCTGCTATCCCCATCTCGGGCGGCATCGTCGAGTATGTCGATCGTAGCTTTGGCCGTACGCTGAGCTACATCACCGGATGGCTTTTGGCTCTGGGCAACGGCATCCTGTGCCCGTGGGAGGCCATCGCCATTTCGACCCTCGTGTCCGAGATGTTCGGCAGCCTGCCCGGTCTTGAGTGGCTGCGCGCCGTCAAGCTCTACACCATCCTGGGCGCCGACGTTTACCTGTTCCCGACGCTGATTGCGCTCGGCTTTGCAGTCTACGTCATCTTCCTCAACTTCCGCGGTGCCAGCTCGGCCGCCAAGCTCCAGGCCTTCCTGACCAAGGCCCTGCTCTGCGGCATGCTGCTCGCCATGGGCGTCTCGCTGTTCACCGGCTCGCCGGACAATGCCATGCCTGTGTTCTCCCAGGTCGCCGGCGCTGGCGGCGGCAAGGCCGCTACCGAGAGCACCAGCCTGTTCGCCGGCATCGTGTCGGTCCTGGTTCTGACTCCGTTCTTCTACGCCGGTTTCGACACCATTCCCCAGCAGGCTGAGGAAGCAGCCGAGGGCCTCAACTGGAACAAGTTCGGCAAGATCATCTCCCTGGCCCTGCTGGCCGCCGGCGGTTTCTACATGGTCTGCATCTACTCGTTCGGCACCATCCTCGACTGGCATGAGTTTGTTAAGAGCCCGGTTCCCGCGCTTGCCTGCCTCAAGGGCATCAACATGCTCCTGTACCTGGCCATGCTCGTCATCGCCACGCTTGGACCCATGGGCCCGATGAACTCCTTCTACGGCGCCACGAGCCGCATCATGCTCGCCATGGGCCGCAAGGGCCAGCTGCCCGAGAAATTCGCCGAGGTCGACCCCAAGTCCGGCGCTCCCAAGCTCGCCTGCGTCGTTTTGGGCGTTATCACCGTCATCGGTCCGTTCCTGGGCAAGAACATGCTCATCCCCCTGACCAACGTGTCGGCTCTCGCCTTCATCTTCTCCTGCGGCATGGTCGCCCTCGCCTGCCTGCGCATGCGCTTCACCGAGCCCGACCTGCCTCGTCCCTACGAGGTGCCCGGCGGCAAGTTTGGCATCGGCCTCGCTATCGCTGCCTGCGCCATCATCATCGGCCTGCTTGTGATTCCGTTCTCTCCCGCTTCCCTCAACATGGTGGAGTGGAGCATCGTGATCGGCTGGTTGGCTATTGGCCTGGCCCTCATGGCTTTCACCAATTCCCGCAAAAAGTAACGCCTAGCCGGGGCGGATCGGGTGCGCGGGCCCCTCTCTCCCGCGCACCGAACCCGGCACCACTTGGGTAGCTTTGTGAGGCCAAACCCAACACGGCCTCGCCCACTATATGGATCCATAAGGAGGAACCATGTCCACTAAGTATGCAATCGTTGGCGGCAAGCTCATCGACGGTACCGGCGCCGAGCCGGTCGAGAACTCCCTCGTTCTCGTCGACGACAACGGCAAGATCGAGTACGCCGGTGTTATGCAGGACCTTCCCGAGGGCGTTGAGGTTATCGACGCCGCCGGCAAGACCGTCCTTCCCGGCCTGATCGACACCCACCTGCACTTCTCGGGCAACCTGACCGACGATGACACCGATTGGGTCATGCAGCCGCTCCTCGAGAAGCAGGCAGTTGCCGTCAAGCAGGCCTACGACTGCCTCACCCACGGCCTCACCACCGTCTGCGAGATCGGCCGCTTTGGTATCCAGATCCGTGACTGCATCGACAAGGGCGTCTTTAAGGGCCCGCGCGTTCTGGCCACCGGTCTGGGCTTCTGCCGCGTTGCCGGCCACGGTGACTCCCACCACTGCACCCAGGAGCTCAACAAGGAATCCCATCCCTGGGGCGACCAGGTCGACGGTCCTTGGGATCTGCGCAAGGCCGTCCGCCGTCGCCTGCGCGAGAACCCCGATGCCATCAAGATTTGGGCTACCGGTGGCGGCATCTGGCGCTGGGACTCCGGTCGCGACCAGCACTATTGCTCCGAGGAGATTCAGGCCGTGGTCGAAGAGGCCAAGATGGTCGGCATCCCCGTGTGGAGCCACTGCTACAACAACCACGCCGCTGCCTACGATTCCGTCCGCTTTGGCTGCGAGCAGCTGATTCACGGCTTCGATATCGATGAGCGCACCATGGACCTCATGGCCGAGCAGGGCACCTTCTTCACCCCGACGATCGCCTTCCTGCCCACCTGGTACGCCACCTATCCGCCCGTCTACGTCCCCGAGCTGCACGACAAGTACGAGGGCACCCTGGTCGAGAAGGAGCTGCAGCGCAACTACGACTGCCTGCGCGAGGCCAAGAAGCGCGGCGTCGTCATGACGATCGGCTCCGACTCCTTCTCCTTCGTCACCCCGTACGGCACCTGCTCCATCGAGGAGATGTACGAGTTCGTTGACAAGATCGGCTTCACCCCGGTCGAGACCATCACCTGCGCCACCCTCAACGGTGCCAAGATGTGCCACATCGAGGACGAGACCGGTTCCATCGAGGCCGGCAAGTGTGCCGATCTGCTGGTCGTCAACGGTGACGTCGCCGCCGACATCCACGTGCTCAACACCGACAACATGGACGTCATCATGAAGGACGGCTGGATCGTCGAGGCTGGCACCTTTGGCGAGGCCAACAAATACAGCGCCTAGGGTACCGTTTGTCGATGACTGGATGTAAAACACAGCTTTTGATTGCATAATGCAATGGAGAGGGTCGCTTGCGGCCCTCTTTATTGCTATGGGTGCGATAGATAAAAGGGGATGACGGTGGATTTAAACAGGCTGATTCTGGGCAAGAGCTACAACTCTACCAAGGTCTTTCGTACGGCCCAGCACGTGGTCCAGGCCATCCTGCTCGGTGTTGTCGTTCCGGCGCTTATCCTGCTGCTTATCTGGGATTTAACCGATAATCCCAATCCCGTTCCGGGCGTCGTGGTCATTGCCGGCATGGTCATGCTGTGCTTCTTCTTCTCGTATGTCTTTGTGGTCCCCGACGACCTCACATCGAGCGCAACCGACCGTACGCTTGCCATCGCATCAAAAATATTCGCCTACACGTCGCGCGGCCTTACGCCCGAAGCGGCCCTGGGCGCCTCTAAAATCATCCTGTCCGAGACCATCGCCTCCGCCATCTGCTTTACCGATGGCAAACAGGTGTTGGCAAGCTGGGGCGAGGACTCGGCAAAGTGCCCTGCCGGTACCCCGGTAGTGCTCAAGACCACGCTCAACGTGATTGAGACGGGTGAGCAGAGCGTGTTCTCGCGTGACACCTCCAATGAGACGGGAGGCTATTTTCCTCGCTTGCGCGCCGGCATTGTCGCGCCGCTTACCGTGCGCGGGCATTGCGTGGGCACACTCGAGCTGTATTACCCCCGCCTGAGCAGCATCGATATGCGCCAGACGGCCCTTGCCTCGGGTTTTGCCGATCTCATTTCCACGCAGCTCGCCAGCTTTGAGCTCGAGCGCCAGGACGAGCTCACGGCCCGCGTTGAGCTGCGCGCCCTGCAGTCGCAGGTCGACCCGCATTTTCTATTCAATACCATTAGCACGATCGTGTCGCTCGTTCGAACCGAGCCCGATAAGGCGCGATCGCTGCTGATCGACTTTTCCAACTACTATCGTCAGACGCTTTCTGATTCCGATACGCTCACCACGCTCGAGCACGAGGTGGAACAGGGCACTCGTTATATCAATCTTATGCAGGCCCGGTATGGCGACGGCCGTCTGCGCGTTTCGGTCGACATCGACTTTGAGGTGCGCGACAGCCTGGTGCCGCCGTTTATCTTGCAGCCGCTGCTCGAAAACTGCATCAAGCATGCGCAGCGCGAGACCGAGCCGCTTTCTATTCGTGTTAGGGCTTTTGAGACCGATGACGGCCTGGAGATCATCGTCGAAGATGACGGCATCGGTATGAGCGAAGAAGTCTGCGCGCATCTGTTTGAGCAGCATCGCCGAGAGGAGACCGAGAGCATTACCGCCGACGGTTCCATCAAGCGAGGTTGCGGTCTGGCGCTCTTCAACGTGCTTCAGCGCATCCATTTCTTTTACGGAGAAGATTCTGGCATGCGTGTGAAGTCCCAGGAGGGCGTGGGGACGCAGGTCATCGTAGAGTTGAACGGCGAGCCGCATGAGCCGGCGCCGCTAACGGTGTAACACGCGGTTGGATTGAGAGAAAAAGAGGGGAAGCGCATATGTCCGAAGGCTGGAACATCCTGGTGGTTGATGACGAGCCTCCCATTAGGGCTGAGCTACGCTATCTGTTGGAAAAGGATACGCGTGTGGGTCAGATTGCCGAGGCGGGCAATGTCACCGAAGCCGTGGAGTCGATTCTGTCGAACAAGCCCGACGTGCTGTTTTTAGACATTACCATGCCCGGTCGCTCGGGAATTGAGCTTGCCGAGACGCTGCAGAACCTAAAGACGCCGCCGATCGTGGTGTTTGTGACGGCATTTGCCGAGCATGCGGCTGATGCCTATAACCTCGATGCTGTCGATTACATCGTCAAACCGGTCGAGGATGCCCGCTTGTCAAAGGCACTCGATAAGATCGAGACTGCTCTGGGCGCTCGCCGTGTCGTCCATGCTCCGCGCCAGCCTTTGCGCCTGACGGTGGATCGTGGGGGCAAAAGGGTGTTCATTCCCGTGGCGGATGTCTGCTACTTTGAGGCGCGTGCCGATTTTTGCAACGCCGTCTGCGCCGAGGGAACATACCTGATCAATGAGTCGATTTCCTCGCTCGAGCGGCGCCTGGCCTCCGAGGGCTTTATCCGTGTCCACCGCAGTTATCTGGTCAATTTGGAAGACGTGCATAATGTCGAGATCGGTTCCACGGGTCTTATGGAGCTCAGGCTCGATCGCGTAACCTCGACGGTGCCTGTGTCCCGTCGTCGCGCTGCCGAGGTCAAGGCGCACTTGGGGCTTGCGTAGGCAGTCTGCATGCCATCGTTTGCCGCCGCAGGTTTGGCGTGACCGTGCGGTGGGCATAATGGGTGACATCGAATGAAATCGAAAGGATCATTATGCCCGCGCTCATTACGCATCATCTGTTTGGCGAGGAAAGCATCGACCGTCTTCCGCAGGGCGTTATTGCGTCCGACGAGGAGCGCATCGCCTTTATCCTGGGGAACCAAGGTCCCGACCCGTTTTTCTTCCACATCCTGACGCCGCGCGTTTCCGACTGCACGCTGCTGGCGCAGGTCATGCACCGCTCGCGCATGTCGCGTCAGTTCTCGTGTCTGCGCGACGGCGTGTCGCACCTACAGCCGCGCGATGCCAATCTGGGTCGCGCCTTTGCGCTGGGCTTGCTGTCTCACTATGTACTCGACCGTAATGCCCACCCCTTTGTCTACGAGCAGCAGTTTGGCATTGTAGATTCCGATCCCGAGCTCGAGGCTTCGGACAGCCAAGTTCACGCCGTGCTCGAAAGCGATCTGGACGTGCTGATGCTACAGCTCAAGCGCGACGGTGCCACGGTCGAGGATTATCCGCCGGCGGGCGAGATCGTCACCACCGACCGCATCAACCGTGTGGCCGGCGTGCTGATGAGCTACATCGCCGGGCGCGTGTACGGTATCGACATCCCGGCGGGGGAGTACGCCGGCGCCGTCTCGGACATGCAGATGCTCTATCGCACCATTGAGCCGGCCGGCTCGGTAAAGACGCGCGCGATTGCCCTGCTCGAGGGCTTGGTGCATGACTACTCGCTGCTCGACGGCCTTGCTCATCGCGTGACGACGGAGCTGCCCGAGCGCACCGGTAACCTGGGCCACCTGACATGGAAGAACCCCTTTACCGATGAGGTCTCGACCGAGAGCTTCCCCGAGGTCTTTGAGCGCGCGCTGACCGATTACGAGCTCACCGTTGCCCGCTTTATCGAGACCGGTGACATGGATGCCGTGACCGGCCATATCAACTATAGCGGCCGCGTACTCGACGCCGACGAGGAGTTCGACCGCGAGGAGTAGGACCCGTGCGTGCCCCTTTGCCGAATCCTTACCAGCGCTTCTGTGCAATTGGGGTACGATGAACTAACTGCATATCGGGCGAATACGAAGGGGCCCTGTCCATGAAATACACCAAGCTCGAGCGTAACTGGGTTATGTACGATGTGGGCAATTCGGCCCTCGTGTTGCTCAATACCTCGGTGGTGCCCATCTACTTTAACGCCATCAATACTGGTGCTTCCTCGGCAGACCTGGTGGTCGCTTGGGGCAACGCTCAGACGATCGCCTCGCTGGTCATTGCCATGCTCATGCCCATTCTGGGCGCGCTTGCCGATTACGCCGGCAACAAGATTAAGTTCTTCTTGGGCTTCTTCCTCACGGGCCTGGTTCTTTGCCTGGCGCAGGCTATCCCAATGTCCGCCATGGCATTTTTGACCGTGTACGTGCTGTGCACCATCGGCCTTAACTCTTCTATGACGTTCTACGACGCCATGCTGCCCGACATTACCACCGACGAGCGCATGGACGCCGTGTCCAGCTCGGGCTATGCCTGGGGCTACATCGGTTCCACCGTGCCGTTCATCATCTGCCTGGCGCTCATCATGGGTGGCCCCGCTCTTGGCGTTCCCACCATGCTGGCAACGCGTCTGTCGTTTATCATCACTGGTGCCTGGTGGCTCATCTTTACCCTGCCGCTCATTCGCACCTATAAGCAAAAGTACGGTCGCGAGCGCGGTCCCGAGGACACCATCGGCCACATCGTGGGCGGTGTGTTCTCCGAGGTCGGGCACACCATGCGCGAGATCGCCCACAACAAGACCGTGCTGGTCTACATGATCGCGTTCTTCTTCTATATCGATGGCGTCCACACGGTCATTTCCATGGCTACCAGCTACGGCTCGGCTTTAGGCATCGACTCGACCCAGCTGGTGCTGGCGCTGCTCGTTACGCAGTTTGTGGCCTTCCCGTCCGCCATCATCTACGGCAAGCTCGCCGGACGCGTGGGCACGCTCAACATGATCCTGGTGGCCGTCGCCGCCTACATGGGCATTGTTCTGTTCGCCGCGTTCTTCCTAAAGACTGCCTTTGAGTTCTGGGTGCTTGCCATTATGGTTGGCCTGTTCCAGGGCGGCGTGCAGGCGCTCAGCCGTAGCTACTTTGGCCGCATTATCCCCAAGGAAAAGTCCAACGAGTACTACGGCTTCTTTGACATCTTTGGTCGTTATGCAAGCGTTATGGGCACCTTCCTGGTGTCGGTCGTCACCTCGCTGACCGGCAACCCATCGCTGGGCGTCCTTTCCATTGGCGTGCTGCTGATCGTTGGCTTTATGCTGCTGGTCCGCCTATCCCGCATGACTCAGGCGGCAGAGCGGGCCGCATAGAAGCGAGCGGCTATTGCATCTGTTCGCGGTACTCTTTTGGGGTTATCCGCAATAAACATTGCGACTTGCGAGCAATGATTTGCCCAAGTGGGTATGATGGAATCAGCTAGGTCGCGGGGCGTCGCCTGTGTTTGGCGGCGTCCCGTTTTTTGTGCTGCAGGGAGGGAAAGCATGAACGCCACGGTTGTGATTCCAACATATTGGGCAGACGATGATGCCCATGCAAACGCTCCCGGCGTCTATGACCACTCGACGAAGCTCAACGCCGCCAATCCCGAGCTCGACCGCTGCCTGGCCTCGCTCGAGCAGGTGCACGACATTCCGAGGATTATCCTTTTGGTGGTCTGCCCCATCTCGGTCACGACTGATGTGTCGAAGCACGTCCACGAAATCGTCGACGCGCACCCTACGCTCAAGGTCACCGTGGTTACCAACACCCAGGCATCGCGTATCGCCGACCGTGTGGCGCAGATTGCTCCCAAGGGCTCGGGCGAGTGCGTGAGTCTGCGCGGATACGGCGCCATTCGCAATATGGGGCTTGCCTGCGCTGCGGTGCTCGGCCACGATGCCGTTGTCTTTTTGGATGACGACGAGACCGTTATCGATGCCGACTTTATGAAGCGCGCGACCTATGCACTGGGCCAGCAGACGCGTCAAGGCCTGCCGATTTTGGTTAAGAGCGGTTACTTTTACGATCGAGACGGATCGCCGTTGGCGCCCACAGACAAGGTGGGCATTTGCCATCGTTGGTGGACCAAACGCATCGAGTTTAATCGCTGGATGAAAAAGGCGCTCTCGGGCACCCGTATCTCGCGTTCAAACTACGTGTGCGGCGGCCTTGTGGCGCTTCATGCCCGCGCCTTTACCCGTGTGGCGTTTGACCCGTTTATCACCCGAGGCGAGGACCTAGATTACCTCTTTAACATGCGCATGTTTGGCTACGACGTGTGGTTTGACAACGAGTGGGTCGTTCGTCACCTGCCGCCCGAGTCCGAGAAGCGCTCGCCGCGCTTTATGCAGGATGTGTACCGTTGGTACTACGAGCGTGTCAAGCTGACATTTGCCGCGCACCAGCAGGAGCTCGTTCCTGTCACAGCCGCGTCGCTCATGCCCTATCCGGGCCCGTGGATTTCGCGCGAGCTCGACGACCGCGTGCGCAAGACCGCCATGGTTCGCAGCATGTTTACCCGCGAGCACGAGGGATACCTGCGCATTTGGCGTCACGGTATTGACGAAGCCAAGACCTACGCGCGCCAAAACGCCGCAAGCTACCTGCGTTTCCAGAGCTTCTGGCCCAAGATCATGGACGGACTCTGGCGCGACGCACAACTGACCAGCATCCTGGAGGGGACTGAATGATCGACCGCCGCGCCCAGCGCGATAATTCAATATCAATCTTTCGCGTGATCGCCGTTGTCTGCGCCATTTGCGTGCTGGTGTACTTTATTTTTGCCCTGGCGACTGGAATCGAGCCGATCGCGACCGTGGTCGCCTGCGCACTGCTGTGCATCTTTCTGTGCATTTTTATCTATTTGACGCTCAATCCCGATTCGGTGCGTTCGCAGTACACCGAAGAGACGCTCTCGGTGGCCTCTGCCATGCTCGAGGACATCAAAGGCGGTCTGACGCAGGAGTCGGCGCGTCTGGTGTGCCAGCGCATTTTGCCCGAGACGCGTGCCATGACGGTTGCCATCACCGACGAGGGCAACGTGCTGGCCTGCGCGGGCGAGTTTGAGGAAAAGCTGCTGCCCGATTCGCCCATCCACACACTTGCCACGCGCTACGTCATCGAGCACGGTATCGTCCAGTCGTTCAATCGCGTGGTGGACGTCGTGGGTTCGGATGGCTCGCACAACCAGGTCCCTGCCGGTATCATCGCGCCCATCAAGGTGGGCGACCGCACCGTCGGTACGCTCAAGTTCTACTACAAGACCCCGCGTGCCGTCGACCGCACTCAGTACGCGCTTGCCTCGGGTTTTGCCGAGATCCTGTCCACGCAGCTCGCCATCCACGAGCTCGAGGTGCAAAAGGAGCTCACGGCCCGTGCCGAGGTGCGTGCCCTGCAGGCGCAGATCAACCCGCATTTTCTGTTCAACACGCTCAACACCATCGCGTCGTTTACGCGTACCGATCCGCTGCGCGCCCGCGAGCTGCTGCGCGAGTTCTCCTCGTTCTATCGCGCCACACTCGACAATTCGGGCTCGCTCATTCCCGTGTCGCGCGAGGTCGCGCAGACCAAGCGCTACCTGACGTTTGAGAAGGCACGCTTTGGCGAGGATCGCGTGCTGGCGACCTTCGACGTGTCCGAGGACGTCGAGGACACGCTGGTGCCGGCATTTGTAATCCAGCCAATCGTCGAGAATGCCGTGCGCCACGGTATGGGCGACGACGATGCACTGAGGATCGACGTGTCGGTCCACAGGGATGGCGAAGATGCGATTTTGATTGTGGTCGCCGATAACGGCGTGGGCATGGACGAAGGCACCGCTGCCAGACTGTTTGACGAACGCTCCGCCCGTCCCGACGCCAGCTCCCCGCAGGGCGGCGGTGCCGGTGTGGCCATGCACAATATTTCGGAGCGCATCCATCGCTTTTATGGACCGCACTCTTATACACGCGTCGAATCGGCCCCGGGCAAGGGCGCTAAAGTGCTCCTGCATCTCGATTTGTCGGAGAGCATCTTCGACATTCAAGAGTAAAATAATAGGTTACGGGTTTAACGCTAGTTGGCGGATGCCCGACGTAGTTAGTTGACGAAAGGTTTTATCCCTATGCTGCGTGCGATGATTGTGGATGATGAGGCCCCGGCCCGTTCGGAACTTCGCTTCTTGCTCGAGCAGACGGGCAAGATCGGCACGATCACAGAAGCGTCGAGCGTTCGCTCCGCCATCGAGATGCTTATGGAGAGCCGCGTCGATGTTGTGTTCCTCGATATCTCGATGCCTGGCGCTTCGGGTCTGCAACTTGCCGAGGCACTGCATAAGCTCAAGAATCCGCCGGCGATCGTGTTTGTGACCGCGTACAGCGATCATGCGGTCGAGGCGTTTGATGTGGATGCCGTCGACTATCTGATGAAGCCGGTCGAGGAGGCTCGCCTGGATCGAGCGATCGATAAGGTTATGCAACGCGCCAAGCCTGTCACGGACAGCAAGGTGACCATCGAGCGTATCCCGGTGGAAAAGGGCGGTCGCAAGGTCCTCATTCCTGTGGACGACATTCGCTTTATTATGGCCAAGGACGATTACTCCTGTATTTATACGGTCGATGACCGCTTTTTGTCGACGACCTCTCTGGCACAGTTCGAGGCCAAGCTCTGCGACTTTGGCTTCTTCCGCGTTCACCGCCGCTATATCGTCAACTTGGCATGTGTCACCGACGTCGAGACGGTTCCCTCTGGCGCTATCCAGCTGGGCATTACGGGCGTCGACGAACGCGTACCGGTTTCGCGCCGTCGCGTCGTACCGCTCAAAAAGGCCCTGAGCCTCTAGCACACCGGTCCCGCAGCCCTGTAGACCAAAATCGTCTGCGGAGCCGTGGGGCTTTTTGCATGAATGCACCAAATCGTTTTGCGGAAGGGATCCCATGAACAGCGCAAGCGCCAAGCGTATCGACATTATCTCGGACACCCACGGCTATCTTTCGCCTGCGCTCCTGGACGAGCTTAAGGGTGCGGATCTGATTATCCATGCCGGCGACCTTACGTCGGAGATGGACTACGAGCATCTGCGCGCCATCGCCCCCGTGCGAGCGGTGCTGGGCAATAACGACTACTACCGCGACTACGGCCCCGATGTGGACCGCTTGGCGCTCTTTACCTACGAAGGCCTCAAGTTCGCCGTAGCCCACTACCGTGAAGACCTTCCGGTGGGATCCGTAGACGTAGCCATCAACGGCCACACCCACGTAACCAAAGAGGCCCAAGTGGGTCGCTGCCTGGTCCTCAACCCAGGCAGCGCCAGCTACCCCAGAGGCACCCGAGGCCCCACCATGGCCAGAATGCTCGTCAAGGACGGCAAGATTCTGAGCACCAAATTTATTGACCTAGAGTAGGTGCAACAAAAACGGGGGATGCAGATCGCATCTCCCGTTTTCTTTGAGCCAAAGGCCGAAGTTCAACAACAATCTTAGACAACCCCGCCGAGGAGCACGCGGGCTAGCCGCGCAGCGGCGCACGCCCGCAAAACTGGTTGAACACAGTGACGGCAGGGAGGGTCTCCGGGGCCGGCTGGCGCGGGTTAAGTTTGTCGCGAGTTCCGCACGCAAAGGAAAGCACTTAATGTGCTTTCCGTCTTGCGCAGGACTGTAGAGCAG
>CABSMX010000033.1 GCA_902478945.1 uncultured Collinsella sp. | reverse complement strand
ATTCCTCGACGCTGATTCCCTGCTTTTCGAGATAGGCGAGCCAGCGGTTCATCGTATCCTCGGAAAGCGCATGCTCCATCATGCAGGCCTCGGCATCGGCGCGCTCAAAATCGACGCCGAGCTCCTGGACCAAAAACGTGCGGACCAGACGATGGCGATACCAGATAGCCGAGCCGACCTCGCGCCCACGGTCAGTCAGGATAACTTTGCCGTAGTGAGACTGTTCGACAAGCTCGGATGCCTTGAGAGCCGAAACCGCCTTGTTGACCGATGCCTTCGAGACGCCAAGGCGCTGTGCGATATCGACCGACCGCACGCCGCTGGTCTCCCCATCTTCGCTTTCGATGCGAACCATGCACTCCAAGTAGTCTTCGTTCGCCACCGTTAGGTGTAGCTCGCGCGAGCTATTTGTCGTATCCATGAACATCCGTCCCTTCTGCACTCAATGGCTGATTCTACCCCATCCAAGTGTCGCGGTATGCCGCGGCATACCGTGCTAGAGTTCTTGTTGCACACGACGACCAAGATTGGAGCGGTCTTTATGGAAAACACCACCACGAACCCCGACGTCCTCGAGCGTTTTTTGCGCTATGTCCAGATCAACACGCAGTCCGAGGATGCCAACTGCGACCAGGTGCCGTCGAGCACCGTACAGTTTGACCTTGCCAACGTGCTTGCCGAGGAACTGCGCGAGCTGGGTGCAACCGATGCCCATGTAACCGAAAACGCCTATGTCTGCGCGCACATTCCCGCTAGCGCCGGTTCCGAGAATAAGCCCGCCCTGGGCCTGATCGCGCACCTCGATACCACCGAGGTCGCGCCGGGCGCCGGCGTAGCGCCGCACATCGTGCACTACGAGGGCGGCGATCTGGTTTGCGGCATCGTCGACGGCAAGCCCGTGTCCATGAGCACCGCCAAACTTCCTGCCCTCAATAACCTGGTGGGTGAGGACCTTGTCTGCAGTGACGGCACCACACTGCTGGGCGCCGACGACAAGGCGGGTGTCGCCGAAATCATGGCACTCGTCGCTCGCATCGCGCAGGATCCCTCCCTGCCCCACCCCGCGCTCGGTATCTGCTTCTGCCCGGACGAGGAAATCGGTCACGGTGCCGAGCTGTTGGATATCCAGGCCTTCGGCTGCAAGTACGCCTACACGGTCGACGGTGGTCCGGTTGGCGAGCTTGAGTGGGAGTGCTTCAACGCCGCCGAGGCAACCGTTCGCTTTGAGGGCCAGTCCATTCACCCCGGCGACGCCAAGGGGCGCATGGTCAACGCGGGCAACCTGTTCTGCGACTTCAACGCCCTGCTCCCCTACGAGCAGCGCCCGGAATACACCGAGGGCTACGAGGGCTTCTATCACCTTGAGGGCATCTCGGCAACGGTCGACCATGCCACGGCGCGCTATATCGTCCGTGATCACGATGCCGCCAAGTTCCAGCAGAAACTCGAGCTGATGAATGCCGCCGCCGCACTGCTCAACCAGCGACTGGGCGAGGAGCGCGTAACGGTCGAGATTAAGCACCAGTACCGCAACATGGCCGAGATCGTTCGCGACTACCCGGAGCTTATTGATGTTGCCAAGGAAGCCTACCTTGCCTGCGGCGTTGAGCCCAAAGTGCTGCCGATTCGCGGCGGCACCGACGGCGCACAGCTGTCGTTCCGCGGCCTGCCCTGCCCCAACCTCTCGACAGGCGGCTACTGTTACCACGGCGTCAACGAGTTTGTCCCGGTCAGCTCGCTCGTCAAGATGACCGGCGTCCTGCAGGAGCTCGTCGCCCGCTTTGCATAAGGAACTCGCATAATCTAGGTAAGAAAAATCGCCTCGTCCTCAAAACCGAGAACGGGGCGATTTTTGGTGCAAGAAAAGTAGTCGGCATCGCAGGTTGAGCCAACGTCAGCGAGCGCTGCCCAGAGCGAACAAGTTGGCATGAAAAAGGCAGGGCATTGACCTTCTGGTCATGCCCTGCCTTTTGAATGACAAATTGTCGCTCTGGGCGGCGCGCAGCGTCGAGCCGTTACGCGGGCTGGTAAGCCCGCGTAACTCTAATAGTTGGCTTCGTAGCCGTTGCCGTCACCGGTGGGCTCTTCGTAGTAATCGGAGCCGTCGCTCGAATCGTCGGAATCGTCCGAGCCACCCGACGAGGTCGCGGTGCCATATGCGTAGTCCTCGGACGTATTGTTGTTGAGGTCACCGATCGTGGAGCTGGAGCCGTCTGAAAGGCCCATGGTGTTGGGACCCTTGGGATCCTCACCGGCGTCGACGCGGGCCATCATTTCCTTAAGCTCGTCTTCGTAGGCAAAGACATAGCTCACGCCGTCGATCATAGTGCTGTCGTCAGCATACGAAGGCAGGTTGGCCGAGTAGATGCCCTCGACATCCATGCCGCGCATGGCATTGACCGTGGAGACGATATCCTGAACGCTCATATCGGTTACGAGCATGTCGGACAGTGAGTTGACCAGATCAAAGACCTTGGTGGCGTCAAAGTTGTTGAGAATCTGGTTGGCGAGGGCGCCAAGCACCTGACGCTGGTGGCGCATGCGCGTATAGTCGCCGTCGGCATAGGTGTAACGGCAACGGGCGTAGGTAAGGGCAGTAGCGCCATCCATATGCTGTTGGCCGGCAGTAATCTTAATATCCAGATGCTCGGGATCGTCGACGTCATCAGTCGCGTTGATGTCGATACCACCAACCGAATCAATAAGCGACTGCATGCCGTCAAAGCTGACCTCGGCATAGTGAGAAATCTGCACGCCGCACAGCTCGTTGACCGCCTGGACCATGGCCTCGGCGCCGCCATGCGTATGACAGGCGTTAATCTTCATGGTCTCGCCCTTGTACACGACCTTGGTATCGCGCGGAATGGAGATAAGCGTTGCCTGCTTTTTCGTAGGGTCAATGCGAGCCAGGATAATCGAGTCGGCACGATACGTATCCTCGCCCGGACGACCGTCGGTACCAAGAAGCAACACGTAGAACGGATCTTTTGCCTCATCGGTATCGACCAGAATCTGGCGCAGGTTGTTGGTAATGACATTGGAGTCACCAAGCTTGCCCATGATAGTGGCAAACCACAGACCTGCAGCGGTCGTGGCGCTCAGCAACACACCGAGCACGGCGATGAGCGCGACACGGCGAACCGTGCGGCCGCGACGGCGCTGACGGGCGCGCTCGGAATAGCGTGCGACATTGTCGCGACTGTAAATCTTGGCCTGCGCACCAGTCGAGGGTCTTCGGGTGTTATCCGCTAGGGGCTTCTTGTTAAACATAGGCAACCTGCATTAGTAGATGACGGGATCGGGAACGGTGGCATGTTCGACATGCGCGCCAAGCGCCTGCAGCTTTTCGACAAACCGCTCGTAGCCACGTTTGATGTGATGGATGGCCGAGACCTCGGTAACGCCATCGGCGATAAGACCGGCAACCACAAGAGCCGCGCCACCACGCAGGTCGGGTGAGGTGACCTGTGCGCCCGAGAAGCCCTTGACGCCGTGAATCATGGCGTGATGGCTCTCGATACGAATATCGGCACCCATACGCACGAGCTCGGAGGCGAACATGAAGCGGTTCTCGAAGATGTTCTCGGTAATTACGGAGCTTCCGTCGGCAAGGGCCGAAAGCACCATGATCTGCGCCTGCATGTCGGTCGGGAAACCCGGGAACGGAAGCGTCTGGATATCGACCGGCTTGATGCGCTCGGCGCGATTGACGTGGACACCGTTCTCGATACGCTCGCACTCGATGCCCATAAGTTCCATCTTTTTGAGCACCATGCCCAGGTGGATGGGGCAGAAGCCCGTAACATCGACGCCGCGTTCATCGGCCATGAGGGCGCCGGCGACGATAAAGGTGCCAGCCTCGATACGGTCTCCCACCACGCAATGGGTAACGGGATGCAGCTCCTCCACGCCCTCGATGGTCACGACGGGCGTGCCCGCGCCGATGATCTTGGCACCCATCTCGTTGAGCATGTTGGCGAGGTCGACGATCTCGGGCTCGCGGGCCGCGTTGTCGATAACCGTGGTACCCTGCGCGCGCACGGATGCCATAATGAGGTTCTCGGTCGCACCGACACTGGCAAACTCGAGCGTGACGGTGGTACCGCGCAGACCTTGGGGCGCATTAGCGTTGATGTAGCCGTGGGCGGTGTCGAACTCGACGCCCAGAGCCTCGAGACCCAAGATATGCATATCGATCTTGCGAGCGCCTAGGTTGCAGCCGCCCGGCATGGCGATCTTGGCGCGATGGAAACGACCCAGCAGGGGGCCCATCACGGCCGTAGAGGCGCGCATCTTGGCGACAAGCTCGTAGGGAGCCTCCCAGGAATCAACCTGGGAGGTATCGATTTCGAGCGTGTGCTCATCGAGAACTTCAATCGTGGCGCCCATGCCCTTGAGCACCTTGCCCATCACGTGGACATCGGAAATATCGGGCACGTTCTGCAGCGTCGTCTTGCCCGGCGCCAGAAGCGTTGCCGCCATGAGTTTGAGCGCGGAGTTCTTGGCACCCGAGACGGGCACGGAGCCTCCGATGGCGTGGCCACCCTCAACGCGGATAATATCCAAGGTCTACCCTTTCAAAAAGCATGCCCGGGGTGGCTGGGCCATCCCGGGCATGATGTGTTCGCAAATGGTCGAACGCTAAATCGTTTGACTATTGGGCAAGCTTGAGCTTACACCATGCGATTTCATTATAGAGGTAGGCGCGGCGTGCATCATCCTCCGACAAATTACCCAGCTTCTCTTCAAAACCTTGAATATCAGCTTTAACCTTGTCGGCGTCGACGGTCGCCAAATCGCAAGCGCGCTCGGCGAGGACGGTCACGACATCTTCCGCAACCTGGGCATAACCGCCGGCCACGGCAAACGTGTGGTCGACAGTGCCCATGGCCTTATCGGAAACGCGAACGTAACCGCGGTCGATCGTGCAGATTTCGCTGGAGTGAGCAGGCAGAACGCCAAACTCGCCATCCGTAGACGGAATCGACACAAACGCAGCGTCACCCTCATAGGCGAGGCTCACGGGGCACACGATGCGGATACGCATAACCTACTTCTCCTCCATCTTGCGGGCGCGCTCACGCACGTCCTCAATCGTGGAGGCATAGCGGAATGCCTGCTCGGGCAGGTCATCGGCCTTGCCGTCGACAATCTCGGCGAAGGAGCGGACGGTATCCTCGACGCGGACGTAGACACCGGGGTTGCCGGTGAACTTCTCGGCGACGTGGAAGGACTGGGAGAGGAACTGCTGGATCTTACGGGCACGGTTGACCGTAAGGCGCTGCTCCTCGGACAGCTCGTCCATACCCAGAATGGCGATGATGTCCTGAAGGTCGGAGTACTCCTGCAGGAGCTCCTGGACCTTGACGGCAACACGGTAGTGCTCCTCGCCGACGATCGAGGGATCGAGGGCGTCAGAAGAAGACGCGAGCGGGTCGATGGCCGGGAACAGGCCGAGCGACGAAATGCTACGCGAAAGGACCGTGGTGGCGTCGAGGTGGGTGAACGTCGTGGCAGGCGCCGGGTCGGTCAGGTCGTCTGCAGGGACGTAGACGGCCTGGACGGAGGTAATGGAGCCCGTCTTGGTCGAGGTAATGCGCTCCTGGAGGTCGCCCATCTCGGTAGCCAGCGTGGGCTGGTAGCCAACGGCGGACGGCATACGACCCAGAAGTGCGGAAACCTCGGAACCGGCCTGGGAGAAGCGGAAGATGTTATCGATGAACAGCAGAACGTCCTGGCCGCGATCGCGGAAGTACTCAGCGGTGGTAAGGCCAGCCAGACCGATGCGCAGACGCGCTCCAGGCGGCTCGTTCATCTGGCCATAGACCAAGCAGGTCTTGTCGATAACGCCCGACTCGCTCATCTCGAGATAAAGGTCGGTACCCTCACGGGTACGCTCGCCGACGCCGGTGAACACCGAAGTGCCGCCATGCTCCTGGGCGAGGTTGTTGATGAGCTCCTGAATCAGAACGGTCTTGCCGACGCCGGCGCCACCGAACAGACCCGTTTTGCCGCCACGGATGTAGGGCTCAAGCAGGTCGACGGCCTTGATGCCGGTCTCGAAGATCTCGGTCTTGGTGGTGAGCTCGTCAAAACGAGGTGCCGCATGGTGGATGGGATAGAACTCCTCCACCTCGGGCATAGGCTTGCCGTCGACGGGCTTGCCCATGACGTTCCAAATGCGGCCGAGTGTCTTGGGGCCAACGGGCATCTTCATGGGCTCACCGGTATCGGTGGCAATGAGACCACGCTGCAGACCGTCGGTCGAGGACATGGCGACCGTGCGGACGACGCCGCCCGGAAGCTGGCTCTCAACCTCGAGGATCGTGCTCAGGTGACCGATCGGGGTCTCGGCCTCGACCGTGAGCGCGTTGTAGATCGGGGGCACCGCACCGTCAAACTTGACGTCGACGACAGGGCCGATGATACGCACGATGCGACCATCACCGGCAGTCGTCTTCTTGGTGGCTTCCTCGACCGCAAGCTGTACGGTGTTATTAGCCATTACTGTTCCTCCAATGCTGAGGCTCCGCCAACGATCTCGTTAATCTCGGTCGTGATCGAAGCCTGACGCACGCGACTATACGTGCGGGTAAGGGTCGAGATGATCGCGGTGGCGTTTTCCGTCGCGGAGTGCATGGCCTTGCGGCGTGCACCCTGCTCGGCGGCCGCCGAATCGATCAGGGCCTGGTAGATGACCGTCAGGATATACGACGGTACAAGCTTGCCGAGAACATGCTCGGGAGAGGGCACGAACTCGAACGTGGACGAGATGCGCTTAGGGGCGTCGGTCTCGTTCTTACGCGGACCGTGGGCCATAGCGATCATCTCGGGATCGAGCGGCAGCAAGTGCTCGACGCGAAGCTCCTGATCCACGCGGTTCTTGGCGTGGTGGTAGACAAGCTCGACGCGGTCAAGCTCGCCGGCACGATACGCATCGCAGATATGAGAGGAAATCATGCGAGCCTGATTGAAATCGGGCTCGGAGGAGTTGCCCTCAAAATGCATGACGACGTTTGCGCGGTCGCGGAAATACGTGGCCGGTTTGCGCCCACACGCGATGATCTCGCACTCGATGCCATCGTTCGCCCAAGAAGCGGCGAGCTTTTCGGCCGTGCGCTCCACCGTCGTATTGAAACCGCCGGCAAGGCCGCGGTCCGAGGCAATAACGACAATCAGGCCATGCTTGACGCTCTCATGCTTCTGCAGCATGGGATCGGTGCCCGAACAGGAGGCGTCGCCGGCGACCGTCAACATGACGTCGGTCAGCGCCTCCTTATAGGGCTCGGCCTGCTTGGAGCGATCGAGGGCACGACGGATCTTGGCCGTAGAGACCATCTCCATCGTGCGCGTGATCTGCTTGGTCGTGGTAACCGAGGAGATTCGCTTCTTAATGTCGCGAAGGTTGGCCATGGGGCTTAGTTCTCCTCTGATCCAGTCGTATCGGCATGGTGCTTGGCCATGAACTGCTGCTTGAAGTCACCGATGACACGCAAGAGCTCGGCCTTGGTGTCGTCGTCGATCTTCTTGGCGCGAACCTTGTCGAGCAGCGAGCCAAAGCCATTGTCCATGTACTCGATGAGCTCGGCACGGAAAGGCAGCACGTCGGCGATCTCCAGGTCATCCAGGAAGCCCTCGTTGCCGGCGAACAGCGTAACGATCTGCTCGCCAACCTCAAACGGCTTGTAGCGCGGCTGCTTAAGGAGCTCAGTCATGCGGGCACCATGGGTCAGCTGCTTCTGAGTAGCCTCGTCGAGGTCGGAGCCAAACTGGGTAAAGCCAGCGAGCTCCTGATAGGAAGCGAGGTCCAGACGAAGATTGCCGGCGACCTGCTTCATGGCCTTGGTCTGTGCATCGCCACCGACGCGGGACACGGAGATGCCCACGTCGACTGCCGGGCGCTGACCCTGGAAGAAGAGCTCGGACTGCAGGTAGATCTGACCATCGGTAATGGAAATGACGTTGGTCGGAATGTAGGCCGAGACGTCGCCGTCCTGGGTCTCGATGATCGGCAGGGCCGTCATGGAGCCGTAACCGTTCTTCTTGGACATCTTGACGGCACGCTCGAGCAGACGAGAGTGCAGGTAGAAGATGTCGCCAGGATAGGCCTCGCGTCCGGGCGGACGATGCAGCGTCAACGACATCTGACGGTATGCCACAGCCTGCTTGGACAGGTCGTCGTAGATGACGAGCACGTGGCCGCCGGGATTGGTCTCGCTGGCGGGCTTGCCGTCCTCGCCGTTGTACATGAAGAACTCGCCGATAGCGGCACCGGCCATAGGCGCGATGTACTGCATAGGGGCGGAATCGGCAGCGGTTGCCGAAACGATGATGGTGTATTCGAGCGCACCGTGCTGAGCGAGGGTCTCGCGGATGTTGGCAACCGTGGAGGCCTTCTGGCCGATGGCGACATAGATGCAGACCATGCCCTTGCCGCGCTGGTTGAGGATAGCGTCGATGGCGATGGCGGTCTTACCGGTCTTACGGTCGCCGATGATGAGCTCACGCTGACCACGGCCGATAGGCACCATGGAGTCGATGGCCAACAGACCGGTCTGAACCGGCTCGCACACCGGGGTACGGTCGATGACGCCGGGGGCCTTAAACTCGATAGGACGACGGTGCGTGGCGACAATGTCACCCAAACCGTCGATAGGCTGACCGAGCGGATTGACGACGCGGCCGAGCATGGCACGGCTCACGGGGATATCCATAATGCGGCCAGTGGTGCGGCACTCGTCGCCTTCCTTGATGGAGTCGACGGCACCAAACAGAACGGCGCCGACCTCGTCACGGTCAAGGTTCTGGGCAAGGCCGAAGACGGTCTCACCGGTATCGGAGCTCTTGAACTCCAGAAGCTCGCCTGCCATGGCGCTCTTGAGGCCGGAGACGCGCGCGATGCCGTCGCCTACCTCGTCGACATTTGAAACCTCATGCGTATCGACCGTCGCGGAGAGGCTCGTGAGCTGCTCCTGCAGTTTCTTGGCGATATCCTGGGCATTGAGGGTTTCGGACATTAGGCTTCACCTCCGTACGAATTAGCAGAGTTTGCGAGGGTCTCCTGCGCGACGCGCAGCTGCGTCTTGACGGAAATGTCACGACGCTCGCCGCGGGCCTCGAGCACCAGGCCGCCCACGATAGACGGGTCGACCTGCTCGATAAGGAATACCTTGCGACCGAAGTCCTGCTCGCATTTCTTAGTGATGGTTTGACGCAGCTCGTCGTCGAGCGGGATCGCCGTGGTGACGGTCACGCCCACTACATCCTCGTCTTCCTCGGCAACATACTTAAAGGCAGCTGCCACCTTGGGAAGAAGGTCGAGCTGGTCGCGCTTGGACATGGTGTCGAGCACGGCGATGATCTCGGGGCTGGCAGAAGCCAGGCGCTCGATCATCTCGAGGTCCTCGAACACATGGTTCTCGGCCTTAGCGGCTTCCAGAAGGGAGCGCGCGTAGGTCTCGAGCACCTTGTCCTGATAGCGGCTAGTCGGCATTCAGGCTACCTGCTTCCTGGATGTAGCGCTCGATGAGCTTCTTCTGCTCGGCCTCGTCCGTAAGCGACTCGCCCACGATCTTGGTGGCGACGGCAACGGACAGGTCGGCGATGGAGCTCGCGGCACCGGCGTAGATGGACTTGCGCTCGTCCTCGACGGTCGTGTGGGCCTTGGCGATAATCTCCTCGGCCTCCTTGTGAGCAGCCTCGATGATACGGGCGCGCTCGGACTCGGCGTCCTTACGGGCCTCGAGAACGATGTCGGCAGCCTGACGACGGGCGTCGGTGACGATCGAGTCGGACTCAGCGCGCTTGGCGATAGCCTCCTGCTTGGTCTTCTCGGCCTCGTCGAGGCTCTCCTCGATCTTCTTGCCGCGCTCCTCCATGGTTTTCATGATGCCCGGCAGGGCGACCTTGGCCAGCACGATCCAGATAATCAGGAAGGCGATAAGCGCCGGGATGAACTCCGCCATCTTAGGGATGAGGATGTCCGCACCGGCAGCGCCGTCCTCGGCGAACGCGGAAACCGGCATGAGCAGCGCGGCCGCGGACGCGGAGAGTGCGATCGCGCTCTTCTGGGATGAAAGATTCATACTTGACGCTCCGTGCTATTTAACGATCAGCGCGACAACGAAGCCGATCAGAGCCAGAGCCTCGCCGAAGGCGGAGCCCATGATGAAGACGGTGAACACGCGGCCCTGGACCTCAGGCTGACGGGCCATAGCACCCGTAGCACCCAGAGCAGACAGGCCGATAGCAAGACCAGCGCCGATAACACCGAGACCGTAACCGATAACTCCCACGATTCCTCCTTTGTCGTGCGTGTCTTATTTCACGCAGGATAACCTTTTTATAACTGCCGGGCTCCATGGGTACGGGCACCGGCGGTTTAACGAATTGCCTTACCTTTAAGGCGCGAACGGAAGACTACTCCTCCTCCGCAACCTCCTCTGCCTCGGAGACATACACGGCGGTAAGGACCGTGAAGACGTAAGCCTGGATGGCGCCGACCACAAGCTCGATCGTATAAATCAGGATGAGGATGGCAAGCCAGGCCAGCGAAGGCAGGGCGCCGACGGCGTGGGCCGCGGAAACCTGCTGAAGCAGCGGCTTCATGAACATGCTCGCCATGATGGCGAACGAGCCCATGACTACGTGTCCTGCGAACATGTTGCAGAACAGACGGACGGCGAGCGTGATGAGGCGCAGGAAGGTCGAGAAAAGCTCGACGACCCACACAAGCACGTTCATCGGGAAGCTCACACCCTGCGGGGCGAGGCTCTTGATGTAGCCGATCACGCCGTGAGCCTTGCATCCGTAGTAGATGAAGTACACGAAGGCGAAGATGGCGAGCGCGGCGGTAGAGCCGATTGCGCCGGTGCCGGGCTTCATTCCCGGGATCAGGCCGATCATGTTATTGATCAGGATGAACAGGAAAAGCGAGCACAGGAACGGAAAGTGCTTCTTCCAGTTCTCACCCACGACACCCTTGCCGATATCGTTCTCGACGTACTCGATGATGTACTCGAAACCGTTGACGAAGAAGCCCTTAGGAACCAGGGTCTGCTTCTTCTTGAACACGGCCAGGACGATCAGGAGCACGATCGTGGAGACGATCAGCCAAAACGAGTACTGCGTGATGCCGCAGCTCAGATCGCCCACGACAGGGGTGGAGCTGAACTCGCTGACCAGATGATTAATCTCATCAGGCAGCTTTTCAAAAATTTCCACGACTTACCTTTCGACCTCATGAGGATCTCGCAGCGCCTTGGCGACGCGAACCGTGCAGGCGGCCATAAAGGCCACGAAGCCGATCGCCTCGCCCAGGAGGAACATGCGAAATGCCTCTCCGAACAACACAAACACAACCAAGGTAAAGACGAGCAGGGCGATTGCCGAGACCGCCAGACTCACCATACCCTTGAGCATGTCCGCATTCTGCTTATCGTCAAGAACCGGCTTGAGCGTAAAGACAAAGGGAAAGAAGGCAATTGCGCCCGCGATGGCGCCTGCAACGATAGCGAGCAGATCGGCTATCTGAAACACTGGCGTCCTCACTTTCCTTTTTAACGCCTCACAGAACAGTTCCCGCCAAACATTGGTGACTATTGTACGAGCCAATCGCTAAAGTACAACCGTAAAAACATCGGTTAATACGCACCTGTTCGTTTTCTTAAGACCTTCTTTATGCCGCAGGTAGGTAATACGTTTTTCTCGAACCCCTCTGGGCTAAACGTCCGTTAACAGGAGTGCGCGTGAACGTCTTTTGCTCGCACGCGCGCACCATTTCTTCGTATTTGTGACCGTAGCCGACAAGGCCCGACGACTAGAGCGTGCCGTAGATGCGGTCGCCGGCGTCGCCGAGGCCGGGAACAATGTAGGCAGCCTCGTTGAGATGGTCGTCGATGGCGCAGGTATAGATATGCACGTCGGGGTCCTTCTCAGTCAGCGACTTGAGGCCCTCGGGGGCCGCGACGATGCACAGCATGCGGATGTCCTTGACACCGCGCTCGCGCAGGTAGCTGATGGCCATCTCGGCCGAACCGCCCGTGGCGAGCATGGGGTCGACGACCAGGCAGATGCGCTGGTCGATATCCTTGGGCATCTTGCAGTAATACTCGTGCGGCTCGTGGGTGACCTCGTCGCGCTCCATGCCGATGTGGCCCACGCGAGCGGAGGGCACCAGGTCGAGGATGCCGTCGACCATGCCAAGACCTGCACGCAGGATGGGGACGATGGCGAGCTTCTTGCCGGCAAGCTGCTTGAACGTGGCGGTCGTGATGGGGGTTTCGACCTCGACGTCTTCCATAGGCAGGTCGCGCATGGCCTCGTAGCCGTCAAAAAGCGCGAGCTCGCGCACGAGCTGACGGAACTGGTTGGTGCCGGTGTTTTTGTCGCGCAGGATCGACAGTTTGTGCTGGACGAGTGGGTGATCGACAAGGGTCACACGGGACGTATCGTAGGTGACGGTCATGGGTTGATGCCCCTTTCGTTTCGGCCGGAAGATGGCCTTGCTGACAAGGCGCATGGCGACGTTGTTGCCTCGCGCCGTGCATAAGTTTAACGGTTTGTTGTATCGAGTGCCCCGTCGCAGCCCTATTGAGCGGTGCTGAGCGAACGCCTGACCGCATCGTGCCAACCGTCCAGGTTGTGCTCGCGACGTTCAACGGACATATGGGGATGGAATGTCTTGACGATCTGGGTGTTTTGCTCCAGCTCCTCCAGATCCTCCCAATACCCAACCGCGAGGCCCGCCAGATACGCGGCACCGATCGCCGTTGTCTCCACCGACTCACATTGCAGTACGGGGATATCCAGCAAGTCTGCCTGGAACTGCATGATGAACTCGTTGCGCGAGGCGCCGCCATCGACGGACAGGCGCTCAATCGAAAGACCCACGTCCTGCTCCATGGCACGCAGCACGTCATAGCTCTGATAGGCCATGGACTCGCAAGCGGCACGCACGATGGTCGCGCGACTCGAGGCGCCGGTCAGACCGCATACGATGCCGCGGGCGTGCGCGTCCCACCAAGGTGCACCCAAGCCCGCGAAAGCGGGAACGAAGTAGCAGCCCTCGTTGTCGCTGATCGAGGAGGCGAGCCGTGCCGATTCGGATACGTTGGAGATAACGCCCATGTTGTCGCGCAGCCAGTTCATCGTTGAGCCGGCGGCAAAAATAGAGCCCTCGAGCGCATAGCTGACCTTGCCGTTCGCAGCGATACCGACGGTGGAGACCAGGCCATTCTTGGATTCGACGATCTCGTCGCCGGTGTTCATGAGCATAAAGCAGCCCGTGCCATAGGTGTTTTTGGTCTGGCCGGGATGGAAGCAGCAGTGACCGAACAGCGACGCCTGTTGGTCACCCGCCACACCCATGATGGGCGGCATGTTGGTCATGATGTCGCTCGCGACGCGGCCGTAGTCGCCCGAGCTCCAGCGAACCTCGGGCATCATGGCACGCGGGATGTCGAAGAGCGCCAGCAGGTCATCGTCCCAGTCCAGCGTATGAATATTGAAGAGCGCTGTGCAGCTGGCATTGGTGTAGTCGGTGGCAAAGGTTTGGCCGCCGGTGAGGTTGTAGATGAGCCAGGTATCGATGGTGCCAAACATGAGGTCGCCCGCCGCCGCGCTCTCGCGTGCGCCGTCAACGTTGTCGAGAATCCACTGCACCTTGGAGGCCGAGAAATACGGGTCGAGCGTAAGGCCGGTGCGGGAACGCACCAGCTCCTCGCAGCCCTTCTCGACCAGCTCGTCGATCAGAGGTGCGGTGCGACGGCATTGCCACACGATGGCGTTATAGATGGGTTGGCCGCTTATGCGGTCCCACACCACCGTGGTCTCGCGCTGGTTGGAGATACCGATGGCGGCGATGCGATCGGAATGGATGCCGCTCTTAAACTGGACCTCCATCATCACGCCGATCTGGCTGGCAAGCACCTCCGTGGGATCCTGCTCCACCCAGCCGGGGCACGGGAAGCTGGTTTTGACGCTACGACGCGCCTGGGCGACGATGCAGCCGTACTCGTCGACGATGGTCGCGAGTACCGAGGTGGTGCCGCAGTCGAGCGCCATGATGTAGGAACCGCCAAAGCTAAACGAGGCGTCTTCCATACCCAGGCTACCTAGATTCAACGACATCGCTTACACCTTTCTATTGCATCGGGTCGGACAGGACCCGCTCGATCTCTGATGCGGGAAGTGCGCCTTGGCGCAGGATCCGGAGCTCGCCATGCTTAAACGCCACGATGGTCGAAGCGTCGCGGCACGGGGTCTCGCCCGCGTCGACGGCCACATCGACCCCCTCCAGAATGCGGTCCTCAACGTCGGCAAAGCTTGCCGGCGCGGGCGCGCCGTGCGTGTTGGCGCTGGTGCAGGCAAGCGGACTGCCGCACGCGCGGATGAGCGCTTGGACCACGGGAGAGGCCGACGCGCGAAGGGCCACCGTGTCGTCGGCAGCGCGCATAAAGGTCGGCACGCAGGGGGCTGCCTTGACCACGATAGTCAGGGCGCCCGGCCAGCATCGTCGGGCAAGCGCGCGGGCCCCTTCCGGAATATCTACACCGTAGCGGTCGAGGGCCCCGGCATCACCGACCAGCCAGGCGACCGTTTGGGTAAGCTCGCGCTGCTTGAGGGTAAAGATGCGACGGTAACCGGTGCCGAGTGCGGGCACTGCGGCGCCATTGACGGCAGCCTGCGGATCACGCGGCCACGATGGGAATTCGCTTGTATCTTGGGGCAGGGCGTCCGAGAAGGCGTTGACTGCCACGGCGACACCATAGACGGTCTCGGTCGGGATCAGGGCCAAGCCGCCACAGCGGAGTACCTCGGCCGTACGCTCGACGGCGAGCCGATGCGGCTCACGCGCTCCCTCGAATACCCGATAGACCGTCTGCATGTGTATGCCAGCCCCTTACGCTCTGGTGAAAGTTTGTTTACTGTGGGGCATTCTCGCACGAAACGTTCAACCTATTTGCCCAGAGCGCATGTTGGTTTGGTGAGCGGCTCTAGTAGTCGGTGAAAGTGAGGGGGTTATTGGACTGCGACGAACTTCTTTGGCCTGCCGGCGTGGCGTTCTTGGGCGGCGTAGCGCTCGATGCTGTCTATCGTTATCATCCGACGGCCGTCGACGAGTTCAACATCGAGCTTTCCGGCTTTGACCAGCGCGGTAATCCGCGGAGCGGAAACTTTGAGGTCCAGAGCTGCGTCTTTAAATGTTCGGCACGCCGCTTCCCGAGCGTCCTCGTGGTCGATTTCGACTGAAAGGGTCACGACCTCGGCCGAGCGTTCGTACCCTGCCGGAGTCAAACCGTTGTTGAGGTCGTCGGCCAAAAACGCCATCAGTGCCTCGGTGGCATGGGCAATCGCTTCTTCGCGCGTATCGCCATCGGCAAAGGCGCCGGGAATCTGCGGGAAGCTAGCGCAGTAACCGTCGTCTTCTTTTATGAGAACGCAGTCATAGGTAAATCGCTGCCTCATTTTGCCTCCAACTACCATCCAGCTTGGCGACGAATACTTGCCCACGTGCCCTTCTTTGGTCGATCACCACCAGAACCGTTCACGGTGACAACGCGGTCACCGTAAACATACTTAGCATGACTACCGACTTGCGCGACCTTCACGAATCCATCGTGCTTGAGTAGGGCAATGATTTCCCGAAAGGTAGGAGGTTGCATGGGCCGACCTCTTTCAGCCGTCCTAATTATAAACTACTTTATAATTTTTGCTAACCAGTTAATAAATGTTACTGGCGCTGTTTGGGCTCGGTGACGATGGCTCGGACGATGCGGGGACGATCGGTGAGGTCGCGGACGATGCGCACGTCCGAGAGGCCCGCCTGGCGGCAGAGCTCGGCCGCGGCGTCGAGGGCGCCCTCGTAGAGCTCGCAGGCAAACAAGCCGCCGGCGCGCAGCATGTAAGGCGCTGCATTGAGCAGACGGCGGAAGATATCGAGGCCGTCGGCGCCGCCCTCGAGCGCCAAATCGGGCTCGAAGTCCTTGACCTCGTGCGGCAACGAGCGCATAACGTCGGTCGGAATGTAAGGCGGGTTGGAGACGAGCACGTCGAAGGTGCCCCATTCCTCGCGGGGGATAGAGCTCACCAGGTTTGTGAGGCTGAAGGCGACCTCATCGGACGTAAGCCCGAGCGCGTCGCGGTTTTTGGTGGCCAGCTCGATGGCGCGCGGCTCGATATCGGTAGCGGTGCAGGTGACATGGCTGCGGCGCTCCCAGGCAAGAGAGAGCGAGATGCAGCCCGTGCCGCAACCGACCTCGAGAACGCGGGCAGTGCGGGGCTCGGCTGGGGCAGGCACGTTGGCCTCGGCGGCATCTTGCGCGGGAGTCGTCTGTTGGTCGTTGCCCTCAATGGCTATGCCGTATTCGTCGAGCTCGGGCTCGGGGGTTTCCATGGCCTCGACCTCTGCCGCCTGCGCGGCGGCTTCCTCGGCCTCGCGATCGGCAAGCTCCTCGGCATAGGCGCGGCTACCGAGCACGTCGCTACCCAACGCCGCCTCGTCGGCAGCTGTGAGGTTGGCGGCACGGCGCTCGGCGGTCGCGCGTTCGTCGGCCAGCGCGGCCTCGGCCTTGCGCGCCTGCTCGACCTCATCGTTCCAAGGCAGCTCCACGCGCTGGCGGGCGGCGGCCTCGGGGCTCAGCACCTCGGCATCCAGATAATTGAGGACTTCTTCGACGAGCATCTCGGTCTCGGGGCGCGGGATGAGCACGCCGGGGGCGCACGCGACGTCGATCATGCGAAACTGCGTGCTACCGGTGATGTACTGCAGCGGCTCGCCCTTCGCACGACGGACGACCGCCGCGTGCATGGTCTCGAGCTGCGCTGCGTCGAGCGTCTCGTCCATGCGCATATATAAGTCGATGCGCGCCAGACCCGTGGCTGCGCACAGCAGCCATTCGGCAGAAAGACGGGGATGCTCCTCACCGCGCTCGGCCAGGTACTCCTTGGTCCACTCGAGACAACGCTTGATGGTCCAGATCTCGTTTGCCATGGGGTCCTCCCCTCTTAAGCGCCGGGCGGCGCGCGAATGTCGGAGCAGATTGTACGCGAGGCCAGCGCTTGGCAAGGGGCGATTGGAGGCGATTATCGAGAATCAGCCCAGAATTTTGCACCGGGCTCGCTCAAAGTGTTCATTCGCCGACGTCTAGATTTGCATTCGTCAAGCTTTTGGCAAGGTTGCCCCAAAACTGACCAATATCTAACCAAACGCTTGCCACATCGCTTGACGCGCGACGCGTCAAAAATCACCCCGCGACTTCTTGGATGATTTTTCGAGCAATATTTTCGATAGCGGCTACATGCCGTCAATTGCTTTAAGCAGGTAAGCAGCTCAAATGCCATCACAGCAGACTGAATAAAATATCAAGACAATGTCCCCAATGACTCCCTACGGATTATTTGGCAACCAGGGAAACGCCGATGTTTTGGCAATGCCAGCGAGCGACGTCCAGGGCGAACAAGTTGGCATGAAAAAGGCAAGGCATAGACCTTCTGGTCATGCCTTGCCTTTTGAATGACAAATTGTCGCCCTGGGCGGCGCGCAGCGTCGGCTGGTCCGCCGTTCGGTAGAACGGCGGAACCCACTACACAGCCTGTGCCAGCTTCTCGGCACGCTCGGCGGCGGCGAGCGCCTCGATCACGGTGCCGAGCTGGTCGCCCAGAAGGACGCCGTTGTAGGTGGAGTTGAAGCCGATGCGGTGGTCGGTCACGCGGTCCTGGGGCTGGTTGTAGGTACGGATCTTCTCGGAACGGTTACCGTGGCCGATCTGGCTTTGGCGCTCGGCACCGAGCTCTGCCTGCTGCTTCTCGAGCTCCATCTCGTAGAGGCGGGCGCGCAGCATCTGCATGCAGACCTCGCGGTTCTGGATCTGGGAGCGCTGCTCCTGCGACTGCACCACGGTGTTGGTGGGCAGGTGGGTGATACGCACGGCGGAGTAGGTGGTGTTAACGCACTGACCGCCAGGGCCCGAAGCGCAGTAAGTATCGATGCGCAGGTCGGACTGGTTGATCTGGACGTCAATCTCCTCGGCCTCGGGAAGCACGGCGACGGTTGCCGTGGAGGTCTGGATACGGCCCTGGGACTCGGTCTTGGGAACGCGCTGGACGCGGTGCACGCCGGACTCGAACTTCATGACGGAGTAGACGCGGTCGCCCTCGACCTTGAACTCGATGGACTTAAAGCCGCCGGCCTCGCTGGGGCTGGAATCGAGCACAGTGGTCTTCCAGCCACGCGACTCGCAAAAGCGCTGATACATCTTGTACAGGTCGCCGGCAAAGATGGCCGCCTCGTCGCCACCGGCGGCGGAGCGGATCTCGACGATGGTGTTCTTGTCGTCGTTGGGGTCGCTCGGGATGAGCATGTACTTGATATCTTCCTCGAGCTGGGGAAGCTTGGCCTCGTTTTCGGAGATGTCCATCTGGAGCATCTCCTTCTCATCGGCATCGGTAGTATCGTGGAGCATTTCCTTGGCAGCCTCGATGTCGTCGAGCGCGCCGATGTACTCGCGCGAAGCGGCAATGAGGTCGGACTGGTGCGCGTACTCCTTGTTGAGACGCGTGAACTCCTTGATGTCGGAGGCGACGGCCGGGTCGGAAAGCTTCTTCTCGAGCTCCTCGTAGGCCTTGATGATCTTTTCGAGCTTGTCGCGCATGGCAGGACTCCTTTATATGCGTGAAGGTGAAAATCGGCAGAACTGATGGGGCGCATGGCGCCACTGCGGGGGTAAGCCCGGCTAGAACATGTCGATCTTCAGATACATGCGCATCCCTTCGTGTATGGGGTACATAGTTGCGGTCTAACCCATACATGATAGCGTGCGCAGGCAAACCTGCATATAACCCGCACGGAATGATTGGTGCAAACAAACCTGACCCCATTGCACCAAGGGCTTGCTTTTTGGCTAGAGCGTGTGGAGCAGAGCGATGAGGAAGCGGACACCCTGGAGGTAGGCGCGGCGGGTGATGCGCTCGTTGGTGCCGTGGACGCCGCGGTCGCACTCGTCATCGTCGACCACAAACGCCGAAAAACGAATGCACTCGGGGCAAATGCGCTGGTAGTTGGCAGCGTCGGTCGCACCGATCACGGTTGAGGGGACGATGCTGACAGGAGCCCCGCCCGCCGCCGATGATCCGTTTTCCTCCGTCCCCTTTGGATCGCGGAAATAGCGGGCGGCGATGGCGCGGACGGCCTCGAGTCCCGGTCCGCCGATGCGCGGAGACGGCGAAGGCTCGGAGCTGCCGGGGCCAAGTTCGACCTCCACACGTCCGGCAAG
>CABSMX010000032.1 GCA_902478945.1 uncultured Collinsella sp. | reverse complement strand
ACGCCGGGCCGACTCGCTTCGGATCGGGCTCTACACCAACTTTCTCGACACTACCAACCGGACAGATACAGCGCTGTCCACATGCCATCGTCAGGCGAGACATCTGGCTCTGCAGTGCCCAAACAAAGCGGGACCTCAGCGCACCCATGGGCCTCAAGCAAATCAAACAAGACCGAAAGGCGGTCGAGATTCCACCCGGCAACTACCCTACTCAGGCAATCCGCATACCCATACAGATCGGCGCGCACAGGCGCCGTGCAACCTCGGTCCAGAAAACCGATCACACGCGCTGGACTCGAGCAATAGGCCCTACCAAACCGATATCCCTCGAGCCATTCACGCGCATCATCAAGGTATTCCTCGCGCCCAGCATGATTCAACAGAGCCTGGACCTCGACATCCGAAAAGCCGAGCCAACGGTCACACCACGTCGAAAGCGGCGTCGACAGACAATACGAGCAACTGCGCGAAGAAAGCGCCGCTTCGGCAGGACTGGGACGCTCCCCCATCAGACAAGCAAAGCGTAGCGAATGACCCGCGACAGCAATGGCGTCAAACAGCACACGGTCAAGTAGTTCTGCCGGATCGGCGTCGGAAGCGTCCCTCGCGCTCGCACGGCGAGACCACGCCGCATCGTACCCATCAACGAGCAATGCAACCTGCTCATCGCAGGCAATCTCCAGCAGCTCTATGAGCGCACCGAGCACCGAGTCAACCTCGTCCGCGCTCGCCACGCCACGCGCAACGCGTTCGATGTGACGCACCTTATCTCGAGCTAAATCCGGAGCCTCCAAGAGCGCCAACAATCGAGCGCACTCGCCCGAAAGGGCATCGCGCACGACGCCGGAAACAGCGGGGCCACGCCTCGCAGCGCCAGAAAAGTCCAGCGATATCACCGGATAGCAAGCGTACTCATCCCGATAGCGCCCGCCGTCTGCATCCCAAATCTGAGCATCGGCAAACAAACGCTGACCAGCGCGACCGACCGCTGGACGCTCCAGAAAAGCCCTGAGCATCGACAAGTTCATGCTCTTGCCAAAACCCTCGGGTCGACAGCACACCACAACGGACGCGTCGCAGTCCAACACATCGGCAATAAACATGGTCTTGTCAACCAGCATGCAGCAACCAAGGGCCTCCGCATAGTCGTGCATGCCAATGGGCAAAACAGCATCGTCGGCACAGCCGATCAAGCGCACGCCAAAGCCAGCAGCACAATCAACATTTGCCTGTTCAGACACCAAAACGTTCCCCCTAAATCGCAGCACGATGCCAATTGTAATGACCGCATCGCATGTACCGATGTCGCCGCGCAAACATATCGGGCAACGGTAGCAACTAGAGGTGTGAGGGGGCATAACTAATCGTTGCACAACAAAACAGGGCCCGATGCATTCGCACCGGACCCTGTCCCAACTCTTTAGTTATCTAGCAACCGAGAGTCTACTCCTCCGAGCCGTCCTCCCCAGAAGCTTTCTTCTGCTGATCGAGCTTATGCTTACCACTTACGATAGACGTAGCGCCCAGTGTGGCCAAGCTTGCACTGGCAAGGCTCGCCATAACGATAAGGTCGCCCGTCTTGGGCATGTTACCGCCAGATGACTTGGTCGTTGTAGTCGTCGTGGTCGTGGTGGTCAACGTTTTGGAGTCATTTTGCTCCTGGACTTGGTTGTCAGCACCGCTCTTGTCGTCGTCTTCGGACTGTTTCTTTTCGCCCTCGGTCTTGCTCTCGTCCTTCTTCTGAGCGAATTTGTCGTCCTTCTCCCCAGAGCTAGAACCCTTATCGGATTCGGTCTTCTCAGAAGCCTTGTCCTTGGAGTCGCCCTTTGCGGCCTCGGTCTTTTCCGTGGAAACCTGATCTGAGTTGTCCTTGTTCTGGGCCGAGCCGTTATTGACGCCAGCCATCAGCGAAGAACCCAGCGTAGAACCAAGCTGCTCGGAGAAAGAAGGCTTCTTGTCCGGCGAAGCAACGGGAGCGTCCGGCGCCTTATTCGAATCGTCCTTGGAAGCATCGGAATCAGGGGTTGCGTCAGAGCCGGAGCCGTTGTTAGAGCCGGTGTCAACGGACGAATCGCTCGAGCCGGTAGATGAGTTAGAGGTGTCAGCGCCGGTCGAACCAGAAGCGTCGCTGTCCGTATTGCCGGCAGAGCTTGAAGGCGAATCGCCCGCAGCAGAGCCGTTCGAATCGGAGCCGTTCGAGGTAGAGCCGTCATTGGTAGTGCCACCAGCAGAGCCATTACCGTCAGCATCGGTCGAGGGCGCATCCATCCTGTCATCGTTGGCATCGTCACTCGAGTCGTCATTCGAATCAGGTGTCGGCGAGGGCGCCGGCGTAGGCTCGGGCTGCACGGGCGTCGCAGCGGCAGCCTCATCCTCGGCGATAAAAACCAAGCAGTCCTTCAGCTCATTTTTATAACGATTCTTCCAGCCCTCATGATACTGGGGCTGACTTGAAAACTTGGTGGCGACATTGTTGACCACGCTATTGGAGAGCGCCGTCACAAACTCGCGGTCGGACATATCGTTGGAAAGATTCGCCCAGCGGAAAAAGTCCCTGCAGCCACCGGTGCCGCACTTGTTGGTGATGCTCCACACCATGCCCTTGACGCAATCGGCGCGACCCGAAATATCAATACCCAGGCCGCTCTTGAGCCACGCCTCGGTCACCGCATAGTACGAGTTGTACGCATAGGCATCCTGCAGAGCCGAAAACTCAGCAGGGTCGGTGTTATAAGCGCCCTGGAAGGCCTCCTGCGCAATACGGCCCAACTCGGTGAGCTGGCCGTTCTCGTAAATGGCATTGCTCGCGCTGGAAATTTCGCCGCCGCGATCAATCGCATCCTTGAGCATGCTGTATTTTTCGGGGTTATAGTTGTAGGCCTGCTTCATAAACGGAATGAGCGACCAACGACGGTCGAACTGGTAATAACCCAGCGCGCTATAGCCGTCACCGTACGAAAAGCCCTGGTTGTAGTTGCCATGGCTCTCGTACTTGGTAAAGTACTTCATCTCGGGAGTCACGTTGACAAACGAAACGCCCTGGACCGACCTCAGCACGCCCGAGAAGGACTGCTGGGTGTAGAGACCCTTATCGATATCGGTGGCATCCGAGGCAACGCCCGGCGTGGGCTCCTCGGCAGCGGCGGGTGCCGGCGCGGAAATGGCGCCAAACGAAAGCGCCAGCGTCAGGCCCGCGACAATAGCAGAATGCTTGGGCTGCATAAGATCCTCCCTGCATTGGTGTAGTTAAAGTTCAGTTTGCAAAGATAAAATAAGTATTGCAGCTCGCCCGTTGTTACACAACAACCCCTCGGTAAACGGCAACAACCCTCCGCGAAATCTTAAGGAATTGCGCTCAACCTACAGCTTAATGTCAAAGTTGATCTCGGGGACGGCGGCTAGGTCGGCCAACGTCACGCCGTCGACGTACTTTTCAATCACGTCGTCCAGACCGCGCCAGAACTTGACGGTCGAGCACAAATCGCTGCGGGTACAGCTATTGTCGATACCATCGCACGCCACCGGAGCCGTGCTGCCCTCGACGGCACGCAGGATGTCGCCGGCACGCACCTCGGCGGGGTCCTTGGCCATCATGTAGCCGCCGCCCTTGCCGCGCACGCTCTTAAGCAGGCCCGCCTTCATAAGCGGACGAACCAGCTGCTCCAGATACTTTTGTGAGATATGCTCGCGGTCGGCAACCTCGCGAAGGGCAATCTTGCCCTCGGTGTCACCCAGCGCTGCGATATAGATCATCAGCCGGAGGGCATAGCGGCCCTTAGAAGAAATGAGCATACCTACCCTCTCATCGTTACCGGGACAAAATACCAGGCTTGTTTGTCCCAAATCTTAAGTAAGTGGGACAAACAAACCTTGTTATTTTGTCCCACATCTAGAAAAGTCGAGTGGATTAGTCGGGTTTTCCCTTGACTAACGCCGAACCCATAGTAACTTTATTCCGAGAAGATTCCTAGGGTTTAGTACACCTATGAGTACACTATATACAGAGAGGGACAGCATGAGCGCAAATCCGCTGCTTTCCATCGAAGGTCTGACCGCCTCCGTGGACGAGAAGACCATCCTCCACAACGTCAACCTCAACGTCGCCGCCGGCGAGACCCACGTTCTGATGGGACCCAACGGCGCCGGCAAGTCCACCCTCGGCCACCTGGTCATGGGCGACCCCGTCTACACGGTCAACGACGGCCGTATCGTCTTTGACGGCCAGGACATCACCGAGCTCAGCACCGACAAGCGTTCGCGCGCCGGCCTGTTCCTGAGCTTCCAGGCCCCGGTCGAGATCCCAGGCGTGCCGCTGTCGAGCTTTTTGCGTGCCAGTATCGCCGGCCGTCCCGGCCTGGAGATGAAGGGCAAGGAATTCCGCCGTCGCGTCAAGGAGCTCGCGGCCGAGCTCAACATGGACACCGCCTACCTCAACCGTGAGCTGGGCGTGGGCTTCTCGGGCGGCGAGAAGAAGAAAGTCGAGATGCTCCAGCTTTTGCTGTTGCAGCCCAAGCTCGCCATCTTGGACGAGACTGACTCCGGCCTGGACGTCGACGCCCTTTCCACCGTCAGCCATGGCATGGACGCCTACCGCAAGAGCTGCGACGGCTCCATGCTCATCATCACGCACAACACGCGCATCCTGGAGCACCTGGATGTCGACCGCGTCCACGTTATGGTCAAGGGCCACATCGTACGCGAGGACGACGCCTCGCTGATCCCCTGGATCGACAAGAACGGCTTTGAGACCTTCGAGCGCGAGGCCGCCGAGCAGCGCGCCCAGGCCGAGTCCGCCGCCGCCGAGCAGCAGGCGTAAAGGGGCGACGCAATGACCAAGAACCGCACCGAGGTCGCGGACATCGACCGCAGCCTCTACGACTTCACCTATGGCGAGGAGGGATTCGAGCGCCTCGACGCCGGTATCACGCCCGACATCGTGCGCGAGATCAGCGCCAAAAAGGACGAGCCGCAGTGGATGCTCGACCTGCGTCTCAAGTCCCTCGAGATCTTCAATCGTTTTCCCGACCCGACGTGGGGCCCCTCCATCGAGGGCCTGGACATGGATAACATCGTCACCTACGTCAAGCCCAACACCGACCAAAAGCACGACTGGGAGTCGGTGCCTGACGACATCAAGAACACCTTTGAGCGCCTGGGCATCCCCGAGGCCGAGCGCAGCTACCTGGCAGGCGTCGGCGCGCAGTACGACTCCGAGCTCGTCTACCACAACATGCAGGACACCGCCTCCAAGATGGGCATCGTCTACTCCGGCATCGAGGAGGCCCTGCACGACCCGCAGTGGGAGCCGCTCATCCACGAGAAGTTTATGACGCTCATCCCGCCCACCGACCACAAGTTTGCGGCCCTGCACGGCGCCGTATGGTCGGGCGGCTCGTTTGTCTACGTGCCCAAGGGCACCAAGTTGGACTTCCCGCTGCAGAGCTACTTCCGCCTTAACGCCAAGGGCGCCGGCCAGTTTGAGCACACGCTTATCATCGTCGAGGACGACGCTGACCTGCACTTTATCGAGGGCTGCTCCGCGCCCAAGTACAACGTGGCCAACCTCCACGCCGGCGCTGTGGAGCTCTTTGTGGGCAAACGCGCACACCTGCGCTACTCGACCATCGAGAACTGGTCCAAGAACATGTACAACCTCAACACCAAGCGTGCGCGCGTGGACGAGGACGGCGACATCGAGTGGATCAGCGGCTCCTTCGGCAGCCACGTGGGCTACCTCTACCCCATGAGTGTGCTCAACGGCCGCCGCGCCCGTTCGAGCTTTACCGGCATCACCTTTGCCGGCGCCGGCCAGAACCTGGATACCGGCTGCAAGGTCGTGCTCAACGCGCCCGATACCTCGGCAACCGTCGAGACCAAGGGCATCTCCAAGAGCGGCGGCATCCAGACCTTCCGCAGCTCTATCGTGGCCACGCCCAAGGCCGAGGGCTCCAAGGCAACCGTGAGCTGCCAGTCGCTGATGCTCGACGACCAGAGCCGCTCCGACACTATTCCGGCCATGGACATCCGCGCCAAGAACGTCGACATCGGCCACGAGGCCACCATCGGCCGCATCGGCGACGATAAGGTGTTCTACCTGATGAGCCGCGGTATCTCGGAGGAAGAAGCCCGTACCATGATCGTCAACGGCTTTGCCAACCCGGTCTCCAAGGAGCTGCCGCTGGAGTACGCCGTCGAGATGAACAACCTGATCAAGCTCGAGATGGAAGGAGCGATCGGATAATGAAACAGGAAACCAACACCGCTGCTACCACGCTCGAGCAGGTCAACGCGATGCCGGCTGCCACTTGGGGCTGGCTGAAGATGAATCAGACCAAGCTCGAGCTCTCTGACGAGCTTGCCGCCGCTCCCACCGAGACCATTGAGGTCGAGGGCTTGGACGAGCAGTTTACCGGCGTGGCAGACGCGTTCGACGCCGCCATGGACGCCATGGCCGAGCGCTTCCCCGAGCGCCGTGCCTCCGCCCCCGGTGATGCCGCCGACCGCGCCCGCATCACGCCCGAGACCGAGCTCGACGTGCCCGCAACCTCCGTCTACCAGGCCAGCGCCATTAAGCTCGAGGAAGAGCTCTCCCCTGCTGAGGCCTTCGAAACCGGCATGGGCGAGGCTGCCTACACCTACTTGGCCGACCACGCCACCAAGCGCATCGTCATCGATGTGCCCGCATACAAGCACGCCACGGTTACCGTGCGTGTGAGCGGTGTCGATGCAGCCGCGGCCATCGCCGCCATCGACGTCGTCGCCCGTCCGCAGGCAACACTCGATCTGCGCATAGCCCTGGACTCCCCCGTCAACGGCCAGGGCGTCGTGGGCTCTGTGCTACGCGTGTGCGCTTACGAGTACGCCACCGTCAACGTAACCTGCACGCAGACGCTCGACGATAGCTGGATCGCACTCGACGACACCGGCCTGTTCCTGGACGAGGGCGCGCGCGTCAACGTGCAGCACACCGTCCTGGGCGCTGGCGCCAGCGCCACCGGCCTTGCCGGCGACCTGCTAGGCGATACCGCCAAGGTCACCATCGATACTGACTACCTAGGCGCCCGCGAGCAGGTGCGCGACTTTAATTACGAGCTGCGCCACCGCGGCCGCAAGACCGAGTGCGAGATCGACGCCAACGGCGTGCTGACCGGCACATCCAAGAAGGTCTACCGCGGCACCATCGACCTCGTGCACGGTTGCAAGGGCGCAACCGGCACCGAGCGCGAGACGGTGCTTTTGGCCAACAAGGGCGTCGACAACAAGACCGTTCCCGTCATTCTCTGCGACGAGGACGACGTCGCCGGCAACCACGGCGCCACCATCGGCCACGTCCGCGACGAGCAGCTGTTCTACCTCGCCTGCCGCGGCCTTGACCAAAACGCCGCCGAGGATCTGTTCATCCGCGCCAAGCTGGAGGATGCCGCGCTTTCCGCCACCAATGAGCGCACCCGCGCCGCCGTCGTCCGCCTGGGCAACAACCTGATCGATAACTTTGAAGAGGAGCTCGCATGATCGATACCGAGCACGTAAAATGCGATACCTGCACCGCCCCCGAGCCCATGGAGCTCGACGCCAGCGACGAGGCTTCGCGCGGTTGGCCCACCGTGGACATAGAGACTAATCCCTACAAGGCGCAGTTCCCGCTGTTCCAGCAGCACCCCGAGATCGCCTTCCTCGATAGTGCCGCCACCGCGCAGCGCCCCGCCTGTGTGCTCGACGCCGAGCGCGATTTCTACCAGCGCATGAACGCCAACCCGCTGCGCGGCCTGTACTCATTGTCCGTCGAGGCCACCGATGCCATCGCCAAGGTCCGCCAGCAGATTGCCGACCTCATCGGCGCCGCCCAGGCCAATGAGGTCGTCTTCACCCGCAACACCAGCGAGTCGCTCAACCTGGTCGCCAAGAGCTTTGCGCCCACGGTGTTGAAGCCCGGCGACGAGGTCGTCATCACTATCATGGAGCACCACTCCAACCTAATCCCGTGGCAGCAGGTCTGCCGCGAGACCGGCGCCAAGCTCGTCTACCTCTATCCCACCAAGACCGGCCAGCTCACCACCGAGGAGGTTCTGGCCAAGGTGGGTCCCAAGACCAAGATTCTGGCCGTGGGTCAGGTCTCCAACGTGTTAGGCGTCGAGAACCCAGTCAAGAACCTCGGCAAGCTCGTGCACAAGTACGGCGGCTATCTGGTCGTCGACGGCGCGCAGTCGCTGCCGCACATGCCGGTCGATGTGGCCGATCTGGGCGCCGATTTCTTTGCCTTTAGCGCGCACAAGGCCATGGGCCCCATGGGCATCGGCGTCCTGTGGGGCAAGATGGACCTGCTCAACGCCATGCCGCCCATGCTCACCGGCGGCGAAATGATCGATTCGGTCACCGAGCAGGACGCCGTCTGGGCGCCCGTCCCCGAGAAGTTCGAGGCAGGCACGCAGGACGCCGCCGGCATCTTCGCCACAGGCGCCGCTCTCGACTACCTCGTCAACACGGTTGGCTACGAAAACATCCAGTCACGCGAGCAGGCACTCGTCCACTACCTTATGGGCGAGCTCATGCAGCTCGACTTTGTCCAGATCATCGGCTCCATCTACTGGGACAACCACCACGGCGTCGTGAGCTTTAACGTCAAGGGCATCCACCCGCACGACGTCGCGAGCATCATGGACATGGACGGCGTCTGCATCCGCGCCGGCCACCACTGCGCGCAGCCGCTGCTTACCTGGCTGGGTGTCGAAAACCTTGCTTGCTGCCGCGCCAGCGTGGCCTTCTACAACGACAAGGCCGACATCGACAAGTTCATCGCCGGCCTGCATCACGTTTGGAGCACGTTCAATGGGTAATCTGTACACCTCCACCACATTTATGGAGCACAACTCGCACCCCGACTATAAATACGAGATGGATGCTCCCACGCACGAGCACGACGGCATCAACCCCAGCTGCGGCGACGAGCTCACCTTGCAGCTGCGCGTCGAGAACGGCGTGATCGAGGAGGCCTCCTTTACCGGCCACGGCTGCGCCATCAGCCAGGCCAGCGCCGACATCATGGCCGACCTCATCACCGGCGAGACCGTCGAGGAAGCTCACCGCCTGGCAGAGCTCTTCCTCGCCATGATCCGCGGCGAGCAGCTCTCCGAGGAAGACCTGGAAGACCTGGACGAAGCCGCCCAGCTCCAGGATATCTCGCACATGCCCGCCCGCGTCAAATGCGCCGAGCTCGCCTGGCGCACCCTCGACGGCATGCTCGAGGGGCAAACAAACCAGTAGTTTATGCCCCGAATCCAAGGTTTTTGATTGCCGAGCCGCCCGATACGGGCGGCTCTGTTTTTACCTAATGAGCGCGAACGCACAAAGTCCGCGCGTCCGGCGCCCCGTCTGACATTTGCCACACAGCCAGACGCGAGCACGGGCGTTTTCCACAGCACCAAAGGCCTGCGGCAGGGCCCCGGGCCCGCCAAGCAATGCGCCAAGCCCCGTTCTGCGAAGCTCCGACTCGCTTCGCGCCTGCCGCAGACGGGTCCCATAGGGAGCGGCGTGCATTTTTGCGAGTATTCAGCACGCCAAGCTGTGTGTATACGCATCGAAAGCGTTAATCAACGTCTTTAGGCGCATATATATTGTGTTTTAGAACAAGCATCGCGGTCTGACGGGACGCAGGCACGTGCTTCGGGGGCGCAACGGCGGGAATCAATAGCTTCGGGACCCGTATGTTGCAAGATTGCGGCGGTGCCGACAGCAACACGATGCTGAAAACTCCGTTTTTTGCACGGCGCAGACGGGGGTAGGCATGGGCAAACCCGGACCGAGCCGTTATTTTATGCAAGATGGCGATTTTTCTATGCATATTAAGAAGTGCAGTTACCGTACCAAGCTTTTAGAACAATGGTTGTGGCATATGGGCGACCCCAGCTGCGGTGCACAGGCAGTCCTACGCCACGTTTCGGCCAGTCTGCACCGCCGTTCGTGCACAGGCACGCACGATACGAGAAACGGTACTTTTGCCAATCCCCGTATATCGCTCAATCTGACGCACCGTAAAACCAGCATCGTGCAATCCAAGAATGACGATATTGCGCTGCGCCGACGGCGCGGCTTTAACCCCGTGGAGCGGAACCCCGAGGCTCTTCGCCATCTTGTCGGCAAAGGCGTGGCGTTCCCATTCCGTCTCTTTCATATCGCACAGCGCTGGCTCACTGCCGTCGGGCGCCGAAAGCGAATAGGCAATAAAGCCCTCGGCAGAACCAAAAAGCTCAAGCACGCAAGAAGGATCAGAAAATCCCCTCGCGACATCGGCCGCGTCACCGTCGTAAGCGCACAAATGCTCCGCAAAGCTACTCCAGGGATAACGCTCTATTAGGCTAACGCCCGCCTCCTGCGGATCGGCGTGTACGGAGCGAATAGCCTCCATCACCTGCCAGTCGGTATCGAGCGAGCGCCGGTCAAAACGGTTCTGGAACAGATGCCCTGTGCGCCCCGTGCGTTTATTGAACCGCCGCGCGTACGTCAAAAGCAACCGGTGCATCGCCGCGCTCATCCTGTCCTCGTAATCTGTAAGCACCAAATGCACGTGATTGCCCATAAGGCACCAGGCGATAACCGTCACACCCTCCTCGCAGCAGCACTCGCGCATCAGCTCCAAAAACTCCCACCGGTCTTCATCGCCCTCAAAGATGAGCTGTTTGCCCACACCGCGAGCACAGACATGGTAAAAGCCGGTAACCGTTCTCCAAACGCGCTGCATGGCGCTCCCTTCGCCGGGATCTGCTTGCCATCCAATACAGCACGATTGAAGCGTGCCATCAAAACATTCACGCAAAACAATGCACTCGCGCGGCCAAAGGCAGCAAACAGGCGGCGAACGGCACCGTTGCAACAGGTCAACCCCTGCAACGCTTACAAGAGCCGACCAAAAGCCAGCCAAAGACGGACCCCCTCTACGGAGGTTCGCGACCACAGAACATAGAGTTAAACCGTTTCAATTAAAACTTCCGGACTTCTCGCTACGAAAACTGAGCCGTTCGCCGAATATTCCGTGCATTTCGCGGTATTATAGGGGCTGCATGTCATGTCCCTTTCGAAGGGTCGCCCGGCAATCGCCAGCCACGACCCCCAGACGGGACGCCAACACGATAGAGAGGAGAGGCATGCAGTACTCACAGGAAGTGGAGAACATGTGCCCCGTTGCCAAGGGTGCATACCACGGCCCCGCACCCATCCCCGAGGAGGGCAAGTGGGTCCAGGCTAAGGAGATTTCCGACATCTCCGGTCTTACGCACGGTGTGGGTTGGTGCGCACCTCAGCAGGGCGCCTGCAAGCTCACGCTGAACGTTAAGGACGGCATCATCGAGGAGGCCCTCGTTGAGACCATCGGCTGCTCGGGTATGACCCACTCTGCCGCCATGGCTTCCGAGATCCTTCCCGGTAAGACCATCCTCGAGGCCCTCAACACCGACCTCGTCTGCGACGCCATCAACGTTGCTATGCGCGAGATCTTCCTGCAGATCGTTTACGGCCGCAGCCAGACCGCGTTCTCCGAGGGCGGCCTGCCCGTGGGCGCCTCCCTCGACGACCTCGGCAAGGGCCTTCGCTCTCAGGTCGGCACCATGTTCGGCACCAAGGCCAAGGGCGCTCGCTACCTCGAGCTCGCTCAGGGCTACGTCACCCGCATGGCTCTCAACGACAAGAACGAGATCATCGCGTTCGAGTTCCTGAACCTCGGCAAGTTCACCGACGCCGTCAAGGCCGGCAAGACCCCCGAGGAGGCCATCGCTGGCGCTATGGGCCACTATGGTCAGTGGGAGAACGCTGCCAAGTACATCGACCCGCGCACCGACGAGGAGACTCACTCCGTCGCCAGCGTGTTCCCGGTTCACGAGTAGAAAGGGAGGGAAATAACTATGACTGTTACGTTCGAAGGTTACGAGCGCCGCGCTGACAAGATCAACAAGTGCCTCGCCGACAACGGCATCGCCTCCCTCGAGGAAGCTCTGCAGATCTGCACCGACAAGGGCTTCAACCCGCGTGAGATCGTCAACAACACCCAGTCCATCGCCTTCCAGAACGCCGAGTGGGCCTACACCCTCGGTTGCGCTCTCGCTGTCAAGCGTGGCGCCAAGTCCGCTTCTGAGGCTGCCGCCATCATCGGCGAGGGCATCCAGGCCTTCACCGTTCCCGGCTCCGTCGCCGAGGACCGCAAAGTCGGTCTGGGCCACGGCAACCTGGGCGCTATGCTGCTCTCCGACGACACCGAGTGCTTCGCCTTCCTGGCCGGTCACGAGTCCTTCGCTGCCGCTGAGGGCGCTATCGGCCTGGCTCTGAACGCCAACAAGGCTCGTAAGAAGCCGCTGCGCGTCATCCTCAACGGTCTGGGCAAGGACGCTGCTCAGATCATCGCCCGCATCAACGGCTTCACCTACGTGAAGACCCAGTTCGACTACTTCACGGGCGAACTCAAGGTCGTCGAGACCATCCCCTACTCCGATGGTCCCCGCGCCGCCGTCAACTGCTACGGCGCCGACGACGTCCGCGAGGGCGTTGCCATCATGTGGCACGAGAACGTCGACATCTCGATCACCGGTAACTCCACCAACCCCACGCGCTTCCAGCACCCCGTCGCTGGCACCTACAAGAAGGAGCGCCTCGAGGCTGGCAAGAAGTACTTCTCCGTCGCTTCTGGTGGCGGCACTGGTCGTACCCTGCACCCGGACAACATGGGCGCCGGCCCTGCCTCTTACGGCATGACCGACACCATGGGCCGCATGCACTCCGACGCCCAATTCGCCGGTTCTTCCTCCGTGCCTGCGCACGTCGACATGATGGGTCTCATCGGCATGGGCAACAACCCCATGGTCGGTGCCACCGTCGCCTGCGCTGTCGCCGTCGAGGAGGCCCTCAAGGCCTAATCGCGCCCGCGCGATGCTCATATAGTTGAGCTTTGGAGCCGCTACCTTTCGAGGTAGCGGCTCTTTTTGTTTGCCCCGTCCCAAATTGGTTACTCTTATTAGAAGGTCCGATATATCAGTTGCGGTGAAATACGGACTGAATTACATCCATACAGACCAAAACAGTCCGTATTCCACCGCAACTTATCAAATGGGCCGACCGAAGTGGCCGAGTCCACCTGACGCCCACCTGCCATATTTGCCCTTTACCGATTTGCCGGGTCTTTGCGGCCCCATTGCCGATCACCCGTGCGACAATGCGCCGGACAAGAAAGGAATCCGATGGAATCGACTGATGTACTGGTAATTGGATCTGGCATTGCGGGCCTTTGCGCCGCCATCGAAGCGGCACGCACGGGCGCAACCGTCGCTGTGGCAAGCGCCGGCAAGACTATGAGTGGATCGAGCTTCTTCCCCGGAACCTGGGGCCTAGGGCTTATCGGACCCGTTAACGAAGACGACGAGCAGGACCTCATCGACACCATCCTGGCCGTCGGCGGCGGCGTTGCCGACCCCGAACTCGTCCAAGCGTTCGTCCACGGCATTCCCCAAGCGATTGACTGGCTCGAGCAAGACCTGGGCGTTGAGCTCCAGCGTCCGCAAAGCGCCAAGAGTGCTCAACAAAAGCAATTTATCCCCTGCTTTGACCACAAGACGCGCATGTGGCGCGGCCTCAGCCGCAAGCCCCTTGAGGACGCTCTGACGACCTGGATCGAGTCGCTCGGCATTCGCCTGCTCCCCCGCCATGAGCTTATCGACCTTGTTGAGGACACGAACGGCAGAATAACCGGAACCGTACTCTACGACCTTACCGAAAATCGAATCGTGCCCTTTGCTGCCAAGGCCACGGTCATCGCAGCCGGTGGCACAGGCGGCCTGTTCGAGCGCAGCCTTACGTCGGCTGATGTGCTCAGTTCCTCGCAGGCCATCGCGCTGGCGCACGGCGCAACACTTACTAATATAGAGTTCATGCAGATGATGCCCGGCTTCATCGAGCCCAGGCGTAACTTGGTCTTCAATGAGAAAACCTGGCGCTACGTGCACGTAGACCAGCCGGTAGATATTGCCGACGACAAGCTGGACGACCTGCTCGAGCAGCGCTCTGGATATGGTCCCTTTACGTCACGCTTGGCCTCCCGCGCTATCGATCTCGCCATCGATCGGGCAGGTGCCGAAGGCCTGGCGCTCCGCTACGACTTCCCCCGCGAGGATGTCCCAGAGTTTGTGCAGGCCTTTGCTACGTGGCTGCAAGACGAGCACGGCATCGCTCCGACTGACGAGATGCGCGTTGCGATGTATGCCCACGCCGCTAATGGCGGCATCAAGATCGATAAGACCGCGCACACGGGCGTTGAGGGCCTCTACGCTTGCGGCGAGGCGACAGGCGGCATGCACGGCGCCGACCGCATTGGTGGCTTGTCAAGCGCCAACGGCATCGTATTCGGACGCATCGCAGGCGCATCAGCGGCTCGAGCAGCGCTGGGCGCTTCCGAGGCGGCCGCCCCGATGGATACCGCCCTCCCCCAGTATGGAATTGCTACAGCAGACGCTGAGCGCCTGACCCGCAGCCTCAAACACACAATGAGCACCTACTGCATGATCAACAGGACCGAAGCGGGTCTAACCAAGGCGCTGCAAGAGCTTAAAAGCCTACAAGACGAGGCGACGTCGCTGCATAAGCCACACGCCAATGACAGCGAAATCGCAGCCTTCGCCCGCCTACAGTCGCAAATTCAACTGGCAATGGAGATGGTCAAAGCCATGCACAAGCGCACCGACAGCCTGGGTTCGCACTATCGAGCGGATTAAACCGGACACCTATCTAAAGCAGAACACAACCAATCGATATCCATGGGCCCCGTGAGCTCGAAGTGGCACGGGGCCCATTCGTGTCCGCACGGGCAAATATACTCATTCTGAATACGGAGTCGACATAGTCCACGTAGACAAACGAACAGAAAGGAAGAGATATGGACAGCAGGGATATCGAGAAATGGCGTGTCGAACTTGACAGCTACGCCCATGTAGAAGACGGCGTTGAGTATTGGCTCGCACGCGATTTAATGAAACCCCTCGGATACACCCAATGGCGTAATTTTGAGACTGCGGTTAAGAGATCCATGGCATCGTGTGACACCAATAAAATGCCTGTTGCCGCCCATTTTGCTGAGGCCAGCAAAATGGTAGATGCCGGCATCGCTAAACGAGCCGTAAAAGACTACAAGCTGACACGCTACGCATGCTATTTAATCGCCCAAAACGGAGACCCAAACAAGCCCGAGATCGCTCTCGCACAGGCGTACTTCGCCGTGCAGACACGCCGACAGGAGCTCATAGAACAGCGCTTCGCAGAGATTCAGCGCTTGCAGGCGCGCCACTCGCTATCCGATTCAGAGAAACAGCTCTCGGGTATTGCGTTCAAACGCGGCGTGGACTCCAAAGGATTCGCGATCATCAAGTCGAAGGGCGATGAAGCGTTATTCGGCGGCAGAAGCACGGCGGAAATGAAGCAGCAGCTCGGTGTACCCAAGAGCGCGGCATTGGCGGACAGATTAGCCGATGTCCTCATCAAAGCAAAGGACCTTACGAACTCGATGACGGCCTTCAACGCCGAGGAACACGACCTGTACGGTCTGGGCCAGATCAAGCAAGAGCACGTCGAGAACAACACAAGCGTACGTGGCAGCCTCATCGACCGTGGAATTGTCCCCGAGAATCTACCGCCTGCCGAGGATACAAAGAAGCTCGAACGTCGCGTGAAAGCAGACGAGAAAAAGCTCAAGGAGGGCACAGACGGATTCACCGACCCCCAGGGCAGGCTCGACTTGTAAAGCGTCTGTGCCCTTTCGGGTTCGACCCCATGCGAGGTCAACAAAAAAGCGACCAGCCGAAGCCAGTCGCTTTTACAATCTTTGGGTGGGCCGTCAGGGGGTCGAACCCTGGACCTTGGGATTAAGAGTCCCCTGCTCTACCAACTGAGCTAACGACCCAAAGCTAAAGTCCGTTATGGTGGACTTTAGAGGAGATATCGTGTGGTGGGCCGTCAGGGGTTCGAACCCTGGACCTTGGGATTAAGAGTCCCCTGCTCTACCAACTGAGCTAACGACCCGATATCAACACGAAGCAAGAACTGGGGTGGGTAAAGGGACTCGAACCCTCGACCTACGGGACCACAACCCGTCGCTCTAGCCAACTGAGCTACACCCACCGTGTCCTGTGCGCTTCGCGCTCGACTATTATTGCAAGGAACGCCATGCGATGCAAGCCCCAATTTTCAAGAATTTTGAAAAGAGTTTTTCGAGCGCGTTTCGAGCAATTCCCACCCTTTTCATAGGAGTAAACTTGCCCCACTGCAAACCCTCGAAAGGACCGTCATGAAAGAACTCTCCAATCGCACGGCAACATTCACCGATTCGGTCATCCGCCGCATGACACGCATCTCCAATCAGTACAACGCCGTCAATCTCTCGCAGGGCTTCCCCGACTTCGATCCCCCGGCGCAGCTGCTCAACAGCCTGAGCACCATCGCCGCCGACCCCAAGCCGCTCTACCACCAGTACTCCATTACCTGGGGCTCCCAGGCCATGCGCGAGGCGCTCGCCGCCAAACAGGAGCACTTTATGGGCATGCCGATCGACCCCAACCAGAATATCGTGGTCACCTGCGGCTCCACCGAGGCCATGATGGCCGCCATGATGACGGTCACGAACCCCGGCGACAAGGTCGTCATCTTCTCGCCGTTCTACGAGAACTACGGCGCCGACACGATCCTTTCGGGTGCTGAACCCATCTACGTGCCGCTCAACCCGCCCACCTTTGACTTCGATCGCGAGGTCCTCGAGGCAGCCTTCCGCGACAACAACCCCAAGGCCATCGTCCTGTGCAACCCTTCCAACCCTTGCGGCAAGGTCTTTACGCGCGAGGAGCTCACCTTCATCGCCGACCTCTGCAAAAAGTACGACGCCTACTGCATTACCGACGAGGTATACGAGCACATCGTCTACGCGCCCCACGAGCACGTCTATATGGCCACGCTGCCCGGCATGTTCGAGCGAACCATCAGCTGCAGCTCGCTGTCTAAGACGTACTCCATCACCGGCTGGCGTCTGGGCTACACCATCGCCCCGGCCCAGATCACCGAGCGTATCAAGAAGGTCCACGACTTTCTCACCGTGGGCGCCGCCGCTCCCCTGCAGGAAGCCGTCGTCACCGCCCTCAACTTCGACGACAGCTATTACGATGAGGTCCTCGACCTCTACACCGCCAAACGCGACCTGTTCTGCCAGGGGCTCGATAGCATCGGTCTTGAGCATAACGTGCCGCAGGGCGCCTACTACGTCATGATGGACATCTCTGAGTTTGGCTATGACAGCGACCTCGAATTCTGCGAGGACCTCGCATCCAAGGTGGGCGTGGGCGCCGTTCCCGGCTCGAGCTTCTTCCGCGAGCCCGTCAACCATCTGATTCGTTTCCACTTTGCCAAGCGGGACGAAACGCTTAACGCGGCACTGGAGAACCTCAAGTCGCTACGTGATAAAATCAAGCCGCGCGGGTAAGGACGGCCCGGCAACTAAAGCAACCAAAGAAGCCTCGCACCGCCCGCCGCGTTGCGAGGCTTCTTTTTATAGCGCTTTCTTAAATGGTTTAGAGCTCTATACTTTAGTCACGGAGCAACTCGTCCCAGAGAGAGGAATACTATGGCAGAACAGCAGCTTATCGGAGCGCTCGAGGCCGGCGGCACCAAAATGGTCTGCGCCACGGGCTATGCAGACGGTACGGTCCTGGAGCGTGAGCAGATCGCAACCACGACCCCGCAGGAGACCGTTGAGGCCGTCAATGCATGGTTTGCCGACAAGGGCATCGTCGCGCTGGGCATCGGCGCCTTTGGCCCCACCGCAGTCAACCCCGCCTCACCCCAATACGGCAAGATCCTGGAGACGCCCAAAACGGCATGGCGCTACTTTGACCTGCTGGGCACCATCCAAAACGAGCTCAATATTCCCTGTGGCTACGACACCGACGTCAACGTTGCCTGCTTGGGCGAGGTCACCTTTGGTTGCGCCCAGGGCCTCACGGACGTCGTCTACTTGACCATCGGCACCGGTGTGGGCGCCGGCGTGCTCTCGGGCGGTAAGCTCGTACACGGCATGATGCATCCCGAGGCCGGCCACATCTTGGTCACGCGCGACCCGCGCGACACCATCGGCGAGCATAGCGCTTGCCCCTTCCACGACAACTGCCTCGAGGGCCTCATCGCCGGCCCCGGCGTTAAAAAGCGCTGGGATGGCAAGAGCGCCGGAGACATGGCCGATGACCCGGAGGCCATGGACCTGCTCGCAGGCTATCTGGCACAGGCGCTCATGACCTACACGCTGTGCTACGCGCCGCAAAAGATCATCATCGGCGGCGGCGTGGCCGACCACACCCCCATCGTGCCGCTCGCACGCAAAAAGTGCGCCAAGATGCTCAACGGCTATATCGTCACGCCCGAGGTCAACGACATCGATACCTACATTGTCAACAACAGCCTCGAGGGCAAGCAGGGCATCATGGGCTGCCTCGCCCTGGGCGCCCAGGCGCTCCAGTAAAGGGCACATCAGCGGGGCGCAGCGTAGCCAAACTCGCAAAACGCCCGGACAACACCGTCACGCCCCGCAGGAGCCCTCAAACGCATAAGGCCGCCTAAGGACCAAGCAAAACGTCCTAGGCGGCCTTTTTGGTACATATCAGCGACCGTAAGAGATATCGGAGCACGACGCCTGTCGTCGCCCCGCAGCAGTCGATCATCACATCGGTAATCATGCCGGCGCGACCGGGCACAAAAAGCTGAATCGTCTCGTCGATAGAGGGAACGAGCAGCAAGAACACCGCCGTGGGCAGCAACACATCAAACGTGCGTCGGCCTTCGAGGTCAAAGGCGTGCGTCGCCAAGATGCCAAGCACCATGTACTCGGTAAAATGAGCGCATTTGCGCACGACGAAGTTGGTCACCCACTCGTATGGAAGCCCCAGGGCCTGCAAAAAGCCGCGAATGGATTCCATGATCGACAGGCTCAACGAACCAGAGCCCGTACCGGGAACCAGCGAATTGCCCCAAATGACGAGCACCATGGCGCAGGCGGCAAGCGCCCATTTTCGATCGACCTTAACCATGCGGCAATTATGCCTCCGCGCGCAGCGGCGTAAAGCTGGCGGTACCGCCCTCGATAACGCTCAGATAGGCACGGCCCGTGCGCTTGACGGCCGCAGACTGCAGACGGTTGATCTCTTCCTCGAGAATCTGATTGACGCGCTCATGGCGGCGGTTTTCCATAACGCCGGCAGCGATAGCCTCGGCGCGCTCGATACCCTCGCGCGAGATACGCGCGGTATCCTCGGGAAGCACGGAACTGTGGCGGCCGACATAGACGGGAGCAACCGACGCAGGTGAGGCTGCAGGCGCAGGCACCGCCACGGGGGCGGGCTCGGCGACCTCGGCCATGATCGCCATAGCGGCGGCCCACATGTCCTCGTGGCCCGAATAATCGGCCATGGGGATATCTTCCTCAAGAGAGGCATCGGGGAGACTGCCGGTATCCACGCGATCCTGGACATCAATAGAAGCAGTGATGGCGGCGGGCTCGTCCAGATCGGCAAGATCCACACCCTTGGCGTCGGAAATGATGGGCATGCTGGCGAGCCTGTCTCTTATACACATCTCCGAGCCCA
>CABSMX010000031.1 GCA_902478945.1 uncultured Collinsella sp. | reverse complement strand
GCTCGGAGATGTGTATAAGAGACAGGCGCGGAAGCGGGGAACACAACCGCGCAGGTGCCGATCAGGAGGGCAAGCAGCGCAAACAAGATCGGGAAGGAGCAAACTTTCTTATTCACGACGCTTACCTCCCTTCGCATTCGCCTTGCGACGAATGTGCATCCAGGCCGCAGCAGCGCAAAGCACCGCCGCGCCGGCAAGGTACGTCAGAGTGACGCCCGACATACCAGAAAGGGGCAAAGAGGTGGAGTAGGTGTTGGTGAAGGTGGGGGTAGTGTCGGGAAACTTGTGGTCATCGGTATCGGTGGCTTTCCACGTACCGTCGGAGTCAACGGTTCCCTTCCTGTAGGTCACCGCACAGTCGATTCCTCCTTTGGCGTTATCCGTTGCCACAACCGTGAACCTATAGACCGACTGATCAAACTTGTAATGCGAGAAAATCGAGCTATCGTCCTTCTCGCGCATGTAGTACGTGAAGGTCTTGGAAGCGCCACGACCCGTAGTGTCACCAGCAGTGTAGGGACCCTTCGTGATATCAGAGAGCGTGTACGCAATCCCCTTATCAAAGACGAACGGAAGCGTCTGCTTCTTTTTATCGCCAGAGGTCACGGCAGTGCCGACGATGTCTTCGACTCTAAATCTGCTGTCTTTCGCAAGTTGAAGCGTAAACTCCTTCATCTCACCACCCTCAACGACCTTAGTCGCCTTAGGAGTCCAGGAGCCTCTGGAGGTGTACCGAGTGTACTCGTTGGTGAAGGTCTTTCCCCCGTCGGGGCCGACAATCGAATAATAACCTTGGTCGTTCGGTTTCAACGGGTTAGGCGAATCTCCCAGACTCACGCTTGTGATCTTGTAGTTGTGAATGCAAAGAGGAACCTCCGAGTTTGGATTTTTCCTGCTAGGCACTTTCATGAGTTGCGTTGTGTTGTCCTGAACCTTCACCACAATCTTGTACACGGCTGGATCGTACGTGATGTCGGGATCGTACGTGATGCCGGGATCATTGCCAGCATTTTCGACCAAGTAGTATGTAATCTCATTAGCCTTAACAGCCTTATTAATGTACTGTTCGCCAAGGTCAAAGGTGATGTTACCGCTCCCATCATTCTTGGCGGTTCCGACCAAGGTGCAGCCGCCACTGTTGAATGTCTTGTCATTCCAATAGGGCTCCGTCGCGTCATCCGAATCCATACGGTAGACCGAGAAGGAGAACTTGCCTTTGTGAAAATTCATGTTTTGATTGGTCTGCTGATTGGCCTGCTGATTTATCAGCGCCTTGGTTGCCTTCAACTTAAGGCTCGGTAAGATGTACGTATCCGCAGGCTCGCCTAGGTACAAGTTGCCATTCGACATGATGCCGCCACCATGGTCCCAAGAATAGTTGCCCGTGATGAAAGTTGTCGCTTTATTCCGTACTGCATCAATCGTCGTTTTATCCCTGGTATCAACACCCGAAGACAGACCGATGCTATTTTTTACCTGAGCAGCACCGTTGGCGGGGATGGCAATGCAATTCGTTAGCTCAATGCTTCCCGAATACTTGGCGTCTATATCGCCAAGCATCTTGCCGCTTACCACTGCGACCGGCGTTGTGTTACCTTTCGCCGCGAGGAAGAAATCGGCATGACCACTGTTACGAAAAACATGATAGCCGTTACTATCGGCCGAGTAATAGGCTTCCTTGTCTTCTGTCTTACCGTCGCCACCGCCAGAAAGATGGGGGTTACCAACATTGTTATTGTTTTCACTATCGTAAGAATCGGCGCCTCCAGCGTCAGTGTTGCCAAAGATCGCCGTGCCGTCGGTGTTCGTTACCAACGTCTTGCCCGTCGGGCAGACTGCAACGCCACCACCATAGCCACCAGCGGTATTGGTGCTTATATACGAGTTGTATACAAACAGCCTGCCTGCGTCAGCCGCGTTTTGCGAACTACCCTGAACAAAAATACCGCCACCGCCCCAGTCGAAGCGAGACAGGCAAGTGTTGTTGGTAATGTAGACTTTACTTTCTTTAGTGCCGTTACTTTCTTTAGGGCCGTTAATCATCACGTCAACCCTCTGGCCCACTCGGATGCCGGCACCTTCAGATTGGCGGCTCACGTTAGAGGCAATATTTCCTCCCGTAATGTTGAGCCATGTCATATTTGGTTGAAACTTACTGGTAACGTAAACGCCGCCGCCAGCTTCCTCGGAATAGTTGCCAGTAATCTGGCCACCAGAAATGGTGACATGGGCGCCGTTACTGGTGGCAAGCCCAGCGCCACCATGACAACCATCGCCTTTACTACCGCAGAAATTGGCATAGCGATTGTTCGTAATGTAACCGCCGGAAACAGTAACGCTGCCGCCATTTTCGGCCATGATGCCGCCACCATATCCGTTACTGTTAGTGCTATTACCGGAGATTACGCCGCCGGTCACCTTGACTGCAGATCCATTGGCATATACACCGCCGCCACTAGGAGCGCAGTTGCCGGCAATTACGCCGTTAGAAATGCTAAGAGTCGAATTTTCGACAGATATTCCTGCGCCGGCAGCATGGTCCGGACAATAACCTCCACAAACGTAACCACCGTTCATATTGACGGTCGACTTGTTCACCGCGTACACCAGGTTCCGGACATTGCAGTCTTTCTCTTGTGTGAGCACGCCGCTCTCAAGACTGAAATGACCACCGTCATTGATGTTGATGAGCTTCAGGTTTTCATTGCCACCGCACGCCACGATGGCACCTTTAATATCGACGCTATGTTTGAAAAGCGTCTCGGTTGTCTTGGTTATGTCTATTGTACTCGGGGACGATTCGGTCACGTAGTAGGTAAGGCTATACGGAATGCCATCATTGTTGTAAGACAACTCTGCTGCTTTACCATAATTGATGGGATTTAAGTTCTGGCCCTGATCATTTAGCTCCTGGACTTTGATGCCCTTATCACTCGCTTTCTCAGGATCTTTCTCAGAATCAGAATCCTTAATTAAATCCTTAATTGTAAGTGTCGCGCCACCGGTGATGTTAAACAGGGGCTGGCTCTGATTCGTATATTTAATCTTGTGACCGTTTAGATTTAGTGTGATATTGATAGGGTTGTCGACAGTTTGTTCAAACCCAATCTCTTGGTTGCATTCAATATCGGTTAACAAGCTAAAAGTCGCGCAGCCTTTTGCATCGCGAAAGTTCTCGTTAAGAAGCTTATTGCTGAGTTCATCCCCACTGTTGATTGTATAAGACGATTCATTTCCTGCAGTGAGTGCGATTGCACCATCGCCGTTGGCACCATCATCCGCAGACTGCGTGTCGCCCTCGACCTTCGTGTCGTCGGACGGCTGACCCTCGGTGACGGCGTCTTCGCTCGCGCCACCCTCAGCGTCGTCACTAATCTGGTTTTCGGCGTCTTTGCCCGTGGAATTGCCTGCAACGGCCTCCTCACCCAAAACGTTCTCGTCTGCAACGGTCGCCTCGGTAGAACCTGTCTGGGCATCGTTTGCAATGGCCTGCGAGATCGGAGGCATGACGAGCGACAGTACCAGGCTCAACACGGATGCTCCGCACAAAACGCCTGCCAGTACACGGCGCGTCGCTTTTTTACTCTGCTTAGTTTTTTCTGAATTCGCTTTCATCGATGTCTCCTCCCCAAGAGACCGCGATCTTGCTCTTTCACTATCAAACGCATCTGCGCAATATGTAATTGCGCTCGTTTAGTAAAGCTATTGTAACTATTGTTTAAATATATGAGCAACAAAACCGGGATTTTTGTAGCAAGTTCTCAATTCTCTTGACATTTACTCAGATTTTCCTTCATTTATTCGTTATCTATTTCTTGTTTCTACTGGTAATTTAATTGCCTATCATTTTTTAATGGCATTAGATTTATTTGCACAACATTTTGTTCAAGAACAAACATCCTGTGACCGGTCGAAATCGTCCGTGAGCAGTAGGTCATTTACCGGGAGGAATACCCTACCAAACTGATGAGAATATCTTTAACTCATCGGTGGTTAGAAGCGTAATGTTCAGACAACCATATTTGTATTTGCGTGCAGATTGCAGGCATCAACTCGCCCAAATCGCCTGAGGTCACCGCAAAGGCGCCCGTCCCCATTGTGGCGGTTCTCCCCCGGCGCTACAGCAGATGTTCCTCGATAAAGATCGCGATGCCGTCTTTGTCGTTGCTCGCGGTTACAAAATCGGCGGCGGAGCGAGTGGCATCGCTGCCATTTGCCATAGCCACGCCCACGCCGGCGTCGGCCACCATGCAGGTGTCGTTGTCCGCATCGCCAAACACGCAGATGTTCTGGAGCTCCATGTCGTTGAGCTCCGCCACGCGCACAAGGCCGCGCGTCTTGGACACGCGCGGATCCATGAACTCGTAGAGTCGCTGCGTGGTTTGCAGAGCCGCCGCTTTAACGGTGTCATCGGCAAATGTCGACGCCCGCTCAATCACCCGCGGCATTACCTCGGGCGCCATGGTAAACATCACCTTGGTCTGCGGCTCGCGCAAAAACTCGGCAAAGTCGACCACCTTGTAGGGCACGCCGTCGACACGCGACAGGTGCTCGACGCATGCATTGCTCTCGGGCACATAGAGCACGCCGTCCCGAGGGCAAACGGGCGTTGCCGGCAGGCCTGCCATGTGCTCGCAGATGTGCGCGATGGTCTCGCCCGGCAGCGGGTAGCTCAGCTCGTTGATGCCGTGCGCACGGTCGACGACCTCGGCGCCACCGCAGCCCACCAGCACGTCTACCAGGCCGTCAATACCCCAGAGCCCAAACATGGCTTCGGTCGCCTGGGCGTCGCGTCCGGTGCACAGACCAAACAGCACGCCGCGCTCACGCAAAGCGCGAATCGCCGCCACGGTGCGCGGGGACACCGTGTGCTGGCTCGTGAGCAACGTTCCGTCAAGATCGCAGAGCACGGCTTTGATGTGGCTGAAGGTGGTGTCCATGGGGGCCTTTCTGGGTTGTGCGGCGATTTGGAGTGTATCTGGAAGTGGCGTTCATGGTATACCAAAGCGCACACGGGGCGCTTTGGCGCAAAACCACCACAAAGGTGCCTGGCCCCTTTGTGGTGGCCGGACTCGCAGGATGACCTGGCCCGGAGCGCAAACCATCACAACATTCGACGTTTTTCGGCATAATTGCGATTTTCATCGAATGTTGTGATGGTTTTTACCGCCTCGCGGCACGATCAAAATGCCGGCGGCCAAACAGCAGCAACGCCGCGGGAACCGCCGTCACGACCATGCCCGCCCCTACGAGCGTCTGCTGCACGCCAAACGTCGCCGCCAGCCACGGGGCAATCGCCAGCGGCGCCACGCCGGCGAACATGTTGCCAAAACCCATGACCGAGTTGACGCGACCGAGCTGCTCGAGCGGGGCCGTCGTTTGCACGATCGTGTTGTGGAGCGGGTTGACGACGCCCCAGGCCACGCCTAGGGCAATCTGGCCGACAAGAGCTACGCCTACGTACGGCGTTCCCACGTAGAGCAGGCTTCCCAGGCCCACGGACATGAGCGCCACGAGCAGCGTTTTAAGGTTGACCAGGTGCGGTGGCAAGCGGAGCGCGAGGACGGCGCCCAGCACCGCGCCCACACCGCTGGCCGACGAGAGCCAGCCCATCCACTCAACACCGACATGCAGAACATCGCGGTAGAAGAACGACTCCAGCGGATCGAAAGCACCGTAACCAAAGTTCGAGAGGAAGATGATGCAGAACAGCAAGGCGAGGATACTGTTGGTGAAGACTGTCTTGATGCTTGTCGCGAAGGTGACGCGGGAAGATATGTTGGGGTCGGGGCTTTGGCTGGCCTTATCCGATGTGATGTCGCCGATCGAGGGTTTGCCTTCGTGCGTGGCAGCCTGAACTGCACTTTGCCTAAAGCCCCAACCGGCAATGAGCGCCAACGCGGTAAAGAGCATCATGAGCACGAACACCGCGCGTGACGATGTAGCCGCCGCGACAAAGCCGCCCAGCGTGGGGCCGACGATAATGCTCACGTTGGAGAACATGGTTATGGCGGAGTTGATGTCTTTGAGCTCGACGGGATCATCGGTGAGGTAGGCCGGATAGGACGTGGCAATGGGCTGGGCGAATCCCATCACAAAGCCCAGAAACACCGCGCCGAGCAGGACGACGCCGGTTGCGCTACCAAACGCGATGATTGCCGCGCCGGTTGCCAGCGCGCCCACGATGCTCAGCAAGAAATGGCGGCGCGGACCCCATGCGTCGAGCGCAGCGCCGCCCGCAAAGGATCCCAGGATCACAAATACATTCATAAACAGGACGGCCAGCGATGTCGCCACGACCGAGGCATCGTCTGCATAGGTAAGCGTTCCGATGACGCCGATGAAGTAGCTGGTCTGAAAACCGGTGTAGATGAGAAAGCGCATCGCCACCAGGCGCTTAGCCTGCACGGACAGCGATGATTGAGGCTTTGAGAAAAGAGGGGCAAGCATGGAGACTCCTTGTTTCATACGAATGCGGACGGCGGGCATTCGCCACCGTCTGTCAAATCAATCTATCCGCACGAAACATTAAGGACGCATCAAGCCCCTTCTCTCCGTTTTTCGCCCGTCATGAACTACTTGGTAGATTGTAAGGCATGTCCCACACATCTACCAAAGCAAAAACCACCACAAAGGTGCCTGTCCCCTTTGTGGTGGAAGTGACGTTTGCCCAAGTAAAACGTGCCAAATTAACCTGTCCCTTTTTGGCAGGTTCAGCGTCAAGCCTTAAAGGTGGTCTTGGATGAGATCGCAGATGGCTCGAGCGTCGTTGATGTTGATGGCTCGGGTCGCAAAGCCGGCGTCGAATGCCTGACGTGCCAGGGCTTCGTTGCAGGCAAGGGCCAGCGTGCGACCATCGACTAGGTCGAGCGAGCTCTTGCCGCGCAGGCGGTCGACACCAGAGCGTGCGACGACGATGTTGTCGAAGCCCTCGGTCTTGTAGCCCTCGATGATCACCACGTCGACATCGTTGTAGCGCGACAGCAGCTCGCGCGCGGACATCTCGTCCTCCTCGCGCGTGTCGGCGTACTCCGCCCAGCGCGTGGCGCAGATGAGCCCCACGTGCTTGGAGCCGGCCTGGTGATGGCGCCAGGTGTCCTTAGCGGGCACATCGATATCAAAGCCGTGATGTCCGTGATGCTTGAGTGAACCCACGCGCAGGCCGCGGCGGGTGAGCTCGGCAATGACCTTCTCGACGAGCGTGGTCTTGCCCGAGTTTTGGTAGCCGATAAACGCGATCGCAGGGACGGCCGGTGCCGGAGCTGCGGGCGCGGCGGCGACGGGTGCGCTCGCGGGCGCGGCACCGTCAGCGGCAGCAGCCTCAACAGCAGCGGCCTGGCGCTCGGCGCGATCCCACACGCCCGAGCGGCCGCCCTCCTTGTGCAACAGGCGCACGTCGACAATCTCCATGCCGCGATCGACGGCTTTGCACATGTCGTAGATCGTTAGGCACGCGGCACTCGCGCCGGTCAGGGCCTCCATCTCGATACCCGTCTTGCCCGTCACGCCGGCCGTAACCAGTACGTGAAAGCCAACCTGCCCGTCCGCGCGCGCCGGCGCCCAGCCCTCGGGCACGTCATCGACAGGCGTCCCCGCCGGAGCGATGGGCGCAATGTCGCACTTGCTCTTGGTAATGAGCAACGGATGGCACATGGGAATGATATCGCTCGTGTGCTTGATGGCCATAATGCCCGCCACGCGCGCGCAGGCGAGCACGTCGCCCTTTTTGGCGCGGTCCTGCAGCACCATGGCCTGCGTCTCGGGATGCATGAGGATGGTGCCTTCGGCGATGGCAATGCGATGGGCCTCGGCCTTGTCGGACACGTCGACCATGCGTACCTCGCCCTTGGCGTCCACGTGCGTCAGCTCGTCGCGACGGGCGTCGCGGGCGGGCTCGGCGGCAGCACTGGCAGACGGCTGCACGGATGCGTCGGCGTTGCCAGCATTCGCCGCAGCCGTGACTTTGTGGGCAGACATCGCGGCCCTGCGAGCGGCCTTGGTGGCATCGGCGTACCTGCTCTTGGCCATATGATCATCCTCCGATTTGGGACATAAATCGTTGCGTGCCCTCAATTATCGCGTGTTCCTGCGGTTTGTGGGCGACGGCATCGCGCCAAATCGAAAGTACCTGCATATCATCACCACGGCGCAGCGCCTCACGCACCGAATACTCGGCATCGCTGAACAGGCACGGACGCACGTTGCCATCGGCAGTCAGGCGTAGACGGTTGCAATTCGCACAAAAATGATTGGACATGGCGCTGATAAAGCCAACCGTTCCCGCCGCGCCCGGAAAGTGCCAGTAGCGCGCAGGGCCCGCGCCGGCAGGAGCGTCGTTGATGTCGAGCGGCTCGAGCTCGCCCAGACCCGCCGCGGCGACCCCGGCATTGATGCGCGCCCGCAGCTCGTCGCTCGGCACGGTATCGCTCGCATCCCACAGCTCGGGATTGAGCGCGGGAGCATGCGGATCCACAGCGCAATGCGAACTCGTGTGCTCGTCGCCGATGGGCATATATTCGATAAATCGCAGATGAATAGGGCGGTCGACGGTCAGCCGTGCGAGGGCCGCCACATCCTGGTTGAGCCGGCGCACAACAACGCAGTTGACCTTAACGGGCTCAAAGCCCCAAGCCAGCGCCGCGTCGATGCCAGCCATGGTCTGCTCGAGTCGACCTAGACGCGTGATCTTTCCAAAGAGCGTAGGGTCGAGCGTGTCGAGCGAGATATTGACGCGGTTAAGCCCGGCATCTTTGAGATGCGGCGCCAACTTGGGAAGCAGGGCGCCGTTGGTGGTGAGCGAGATGTCCTCGATCTGCGGAATCGCGCGGATGTCGCGAATGAGCGGAATGATGCGACGGCTGACCAGCGGCTCGCCGCCCGTCAGGCGCACGCGGCGAATGCCCTCCCCTGCTACCAAGCGCACAAAGCGGGCGATTTCCTCGGCGCTGAGCAGCTCATCGTGCGCGCGGGGTGCCACGCCATCGGCCGGCATGCAATAGATGCAGCGGAAATTGCACTTGTCGGTAACGGCAATGCGCAGGTAGTTGATATCGCGGCCAAAGCCGTCATGTTGCACGAGCCCGTCCACGCAGCCCTCCCCTCGCGCTGGCCTTTATTCTTCGGGGAATATAGTACCGCACGGGAAGAATGGGTCGACATGCGTACGACACGAAAGGCCTTTGCGAGCAAGACCGGCTTCCCAAGCCCATCCTCAACACACAAACCATCACAACATTCGATGCTTTTCCCGATTTTGGCGAAAAACGTCGAATGTTGTGATGGTTTGCCTGCCCATGGCGCCCCGTAGAAAGGCCGGAACGCCCCTAAAGGCCGCCGTCCCAGTGCCGAATCACGAATTCTCGCAGATCGTTCTGCCGTTTCTGGAACGCTTCGCTTCGGTCGCACTTAAGGCCCATCGCAAGTGCGATGGCGTTCATCGCCCGGTGCAATTGCAGCTGATGGGCAAACTGAGTCCCGGTGAGGACGATCATTCTAAAGCCCAGCGCGCTCAGCACGGTCATACGCTCCGCATCCGACGCGCTGCGCTGTTTATCAAGATGGTCCGAGCCGTTGTATTCAATCCCCGTATCGCTCGCAGGCGCATATACGTCAATCTCGAAATACCCGGACTTAGCGAGATATTTGAACTCGCTGGGAACATCGACCCGATGGTTGAGCTCGACCTTGGCGTATCCAAGCCCTCCTTGAGAACGTTTTGCTACGACCATGATTGCGGTGGCCGTCTCCATGGGCGACCGTGCGCCATCGTGCACGCGCTTGAGCACGGCGGCCGCGCGTATAGCCCCCTGACGAGATCGGTTCTCATTGCAATAGGCAATCAAGTCGGCAACGGTATACCTCTGCCCCATCTCGATATAATCGCCTGTCGACAGATGATTCAAATGGTATCGAGCGCAGATTTCGTAGCCATATTCCAGCTGCTCGGGCTCGCTCATCCACGAACCCGCTTGGACAAAGCACATAGCCTCATCAACCACTAGAAGGCCCTCTGCCACCTCGATAAGATGGCCTGGAGGTACCGGCGCCCCAAACACGTGGCACCTAAATCCAGCCGGCGTCGAGCGCTCAAAATCAAAGTTGACGAGCGTGTCGATATGATCGAGTTCTTCTTGTGGAATACCGAGCGAAACCAGATAGTCGGTAACGATCCCAACTGCCGTTGAAGCCCTCAGCCCCTTGGTATCGAGCCCCAATTTGGGCAGGTCCGCAGTCGGCTCCGCCTCGTTAGCAAGCGAGTCCTCATCGTATAGGCTGCTTGCTCGCGAGAGCGGCTCGGACGGGCGCGCCACGTTGTGGTACAGCCAGGCAGTCTTATGGGACAGGACGATCGGCAGGTCCATGAGCCCTCCAATGGAGTCGGATAACCAACCTTATTCCCCTGCCCACGGGTCCGCACACCTTCGCGCGCAAGAAAGCGATTCCACCCGATCGAGTGGTAAAAAAACCATCACAACATTCGACGTTTTTTGCCAAAATCGGGAAAAGCATCGAATGTTGTGATGGTTTGAGGCGAGGGGCACGGAGAGGTCAAAGCATCATGCTCGAACGGGTTAATCCAACTCTTTTAAACCATGGGAAATGAATACAGGCTCACTTTTTCGCCCGGCACCCAACATAAACCTTGACTCTACAATCGTTGTAGGATTTTCACTACACTGGTACGTAAACAAACCCAGCCAGAAAGCCCCGCCCATGGAACACGACCTCACACGCGGCAATGTCCTCAAGACCATCGCGGTCTTTGCCCTGCCCTATATGCTCTCGTACTTTTTGCAGATGCTCTACGGCATGGCCGACCTGTACATGATGGGGCAGTTTAGCGGTGCCGCCGGCATCACCGCCGTGGGCAATGGCGCGCAGACGCTCTATATCATTACCGTGACGCTCGTGGGCCTGGCCATGGGAACGACGGTCATCGTCGGCCACGCCGTGGGCTCGCGCCGGTTTGACCGTGCCGAGACCGCTATCGGCAACACCATTACACTCTTTATGGGTGTCTCGGTGGTGCTGGCCGCTGTCCTGCTCGCACTGTGCCCGCAGATCGTGTCACTCATTGGCACGCCGGCCGAGGCAGTCGAAGGCACCGCCGCCTACCTGCGCATTTGTTTTATGGGCATTCCCTTTATCGCCGCGTACAACATCCTCTCGGCCATCTTTCGCGGCCTGGGCGATTCGCGCTCGCCCATGTACGTGATCGGCGTGGCGTGCATCATCAACATCGCGCTCGATTTTCTGTTTATCGGCCACATGGGGCTCGGCCCCGTGGGCGCGGCGCTCGGCACGGTGACCGCGCAGACGGCCAGCGTTGCCCTCGCGCTCGTGTGGCTCAAGAGCCGTCGCACGAACATCCACGTTAAGCGCAGCGACCTGCGTCCCCGGCCCGAGATGCTCGGCAGCATTCTTAAGATCGGCGTGCCCGTGGCCGTGCAGGACGGCTGCATCCAGGTGGCGTTTATGTTCATCACCGTCATCGCCAACCATCGAGGACTCGTCGATGCCGCCGCCGTAGGCCTGGTCGAAAAGATGATCAGCTTTTTGTTCATCGTGCCAAGCTCCATGGGAGCCACCGTCAGTGCGCTCACGGCGCAAAACGCCGGCGCGGGCAAGGGCGACCGCGCGCGTCAGGTACTCAAGGACGCCATGACCATCTCGGTAGTGTACGGCTGCCTGATCACGGTGCTGATGTGGCTAGTGGCACCGGCGTTTATCGGCTTTTTTGCCAAGGACCCCGCAGTGGTCGCGGCCGGTACCGGCTATATGCGCAGCTATATTTTTGACGCAATCTTTGCCGGCATCCACATTTGCTTTAGCGGCTTTTTCGCCGCGTATGGCAAGAGCTACATCGGCTTTGCGCACAACGTGCTGGCCGTGGCGCTCATTCGCGTGCCGGGCGCGTGGCTGCTGTCGAACGCCTATTCCGACACGCTATTTCCCATGGGCATCGCTTCGCCGTGCGGGTCAATTCTGTCGGCGGTCATCTGTGTTGTCGCGTTTACCGTGCTCAACCGGCGCGGGGCTTTTGACAAGCTGATGGCGTAGAGGATCGTTTGCGTCGTACGACCTCGGCGCCCCTTCCCCGTCCATTGAAAGGAGCGGTCCTGTGACCGACACGCCAAGTGAACATACCGAGGGCCTGCTCCGCATTGGCGAGGTGGCACGCTTGTTTAACCTAAGCGTGGGCACGCTACGCCATTACGAGCAGATGGGCTTGCTGGACCCGGCACACATCGATCCGGCGAGTGGGTACCGCTACTACGGATCGCGGCAGCTCTCCACTCTCAACACCATCAGCCACCTGCGTGTTCTCGACTTGCCGCTCGCACAAATCCGCGAGTTTGTGACTACGCGCGATGTGGACCTTATGCAGCGACAGCTGGCTCAGCAGCAGGAGCTCATCGAGCGCAAGCGCCGCGAGTTGGAGCGTGTGTCGCGCAAGATCGATAACCGGCTTGCCCTGCTGCACGATGCCCTGAACACCGAGCTCGATACCATTTGCACAATCGATGCGCCCGAGCTTCGCTGCGCCGTGCTGCGCGAACGCGTCAACCCCACCGACGCCTATGCGTTGGAGTGGCAGATTCGTCAACTGCAGAAGGGCCAGCACGAGACCTTTGTCTTTCTGGGCAACTTGGGCGTCGGGATTGGCGCCGAGCGCCTCGCCGCCGGCGACTTTGATGGCTACGACGAGGTCTTTTTGCTGCTCGATGACACCGATGATTACGTGGGCGACGTCGAGACGCGACCCGCCGCGCACTGCCTGACCATAAGCTTTCGCGGCACGCATGGGCAAGCAGGCCCACGCTACGAGCAACTGCTCGGCTATATGCGCGAGCGCAACCTGACACCCGCCGGTCCCTCGCGCGAGATCGCCCTCATCGACGACATCATCAGCGACGACCCCACAACCTACGTGACGCAGATCACGGTGCCCGTTGCCCCGTCCAAATAAGAACCGCTCGAAAGGCATCATGCTTTCCGGGCGGTTCTTCAATTAGGCTATCGATGCGCTAAGCCTGGGGCACCTCACCGGTAGCCAAGATCTGCTCGAGTGCGTCCTCATCCAGTACGGGCACACCCAGCTGCTCGGCCTTGGTGAGCTTGGAGCCCGCCTTGGGGCCGGCGACCAGATAGCTCGTCTTCTTTGACACACTGCCCGAAACCTTGGCGCCGAGCACCTTGAGCGCCGCGCCCGCCTCGTCGCGCGTGCGGTTGACGAGCGTGCCGGTGAGCACGAAGGTCAGACCCGCGAGCGGCTGTGCGTCGGCGAGCTCGCCCGCCACGCCAGCGTCGGCCGCGGCTTGCGCGTGCGCGGTGCCCAAGTCGACCTCGAGCGAAAGGCCCGCCTGACGCAGACGTTCCAGCACGGCAAGGTTTTCGGGCACGGCCAGGAACTGCTTAACGCTCGCCGCAATCTTGGGACCGATGCCCTCGCACTCGGCAATATCCTCTTCGCTCGCCACGATAAGCTTGTCAATCGACAGGAATCGCTCGGCGATGACCTCGCCCACACTCTTGCCCACGTGGCGGATGCCCAGGGCAAACAGTACGCGACCGAGTGGCTGGCTCTTGGACTTGTTGAGCTCGGCGATGATTTTCTCGGCCGTCTTAAGGCCCACCGGAATGGGGTCACCCTTCTTGACGCCCTTTTTACTGTTGGAGCTGGCATAGGTGCGGCCCGTGTCCAGGCCGGCGATGTCGTCGACCGTGAGCTGGTAGAAGTCTGCGACATCGTGGATTAGGCCGGCGGCGATCATCTTGTCGACGATCTCGTCGCCCAGGCCGTCAACGTCCATGCAGCCGCGGCTCACCCAGTGGAGCAGGCGCTCCTTGAGCTGCGCGGGGCAGTCGATGGAGACGCAGCGGTAGGCGACCTCACCGTCCTCGTGGACCACGGGGCTGCCGCACACGGGGCAGACCTCGGGCATGTGCCAGTCGACCGAATCGGCCGGGCGCTTATCGAGCACCGGGCCCACGACCTCGGGGATCACGTCGCCTGCCTTGTGCACGATGATGGTGTCGCCCTCGCGCACGTTTTTGCGACGGATTTCGTCGATGTTGTGCAGCGTGGCGCGCGCGATGGTGGAGCCGGCGACCGTCACCGGGTCGAACTCGGCGACCGGCGTGAGCACACCGGTGCGGCCCACCTGGATGCGAATCTCGCGCAGGACGGTCCGTTTTTCCTCGGGCGGGAACTTAAAGGCAATAGCCCAGCGTGGTGCGCGGGCGGTAAAGCCCAGGTCGAGCTGCTGCTGGAAGCTGTCAACCTTTACGACCACGCCGTCGATGTCGTAATCGAGGTCACCGCGATGTTCGAGAGCCTGGGCACAGAACTCGTGAACCTCGGCGGGTGTGGCGCAGCGTGCCACGTTGGGGTTGACGCTAAAGCCGGCGCTGCGCAGCCAGTCGAGAAATTCACGCTGGCTGTGGACGTGCAGCGGATCGGTATCGGCGATGGCATAGATAAAGGTGGCCAGGTCGCGGCGCGCTGTGACCTTGGGATCCTTTTGACGCAAGCTGCCGGCGGCGGCGTTGCGCGGGTTGGCGAAGGGGTCGCGACCTTCGGCATCGGCCTCGTCGTTCAGACGCACAAAGCTGCCCTTGGGCATGTACACCTCGCCGCGCACTTCGATGGCACGCTCGCGGTCGGCGCCCATGTGAGCGAGCGCCGGCTCGGACAGGTGCATGGGCACATCCTTGATGGTACGGACATTGAGCGACACGTCCTCGCCCGTGGTGCCATCGCCACGTGTGGCCGCACGTACGAAGGTGCCGTTTTGGTAGGTAAGTGCCACGCCCAGACCGTCGATCTTAAGCTCACAGGTATAGGTGACGCTACCGGCGCCGAGCGCATCCTCGGTGCGTTGGAGCCACGCGTCGAGCTCGTCCAGGTCCATGGCATCGTCCATGGAATACATGCGTGCCATGTGCGTAACCGGCGTAAACTGCTCGCTCACGTAGCCGCCCACGCGCTGGGTATAGCTGTCGGGCGTCACCAAATCGGGGTAGGTCGCCTCGATTTCCTGCAGCTCAACGAGCATTTTGTCAAAGGCGGCGTCCGTGATCTCGGGCGCGTCGAGCATGTAGTAGCGATAGGCGTGGTAATCGAGCTCGTGGCGCAGCTCGGCCGCGCGCGCTGCCGCCTGGGCACGGGCATCGGCCGGTGCAGCGGTATCCGCGCTCGCGGGCGTTTCGGTATCGATGTCCACGCCGTCACCAAACAGGCTCGATTGCTCCATAGCGGCACTCCTTCGCTCGATTTCAAACGGATACTAGAGTACCACCGGTCGCAACGGGGCCGAATAGCCCTTTCGAACCGCACCGAATCGGCAGCCACCAGGCCGAGGTGGATCGCGCGATCAAACCATGCCCTTGCCAGTTCTAAATGATCCGTTTTCCTCCGTCCCCAACGGATCAATGAGAAAAGAGGGGCTGCCCCGCGTTGGCGGAACAGCCCCCTCTGGCATCGGTATGTGTGATACGGCTCGCTAGTAGCCCTGACCGTAGCCTTGACCCTGGCCCTGCTGGCCCAGCAGCTCCTCCAGATACTGGCGCAGCTGCTCGTCGGTAATACCGCCGTTGCCGGTGTCAGTCGTGCTGTCGTCCTGCTGCTGGTTCTGCAGCTCCTCGTCGGAGCCCAGCTCAACCGTGACCTTCTTCTCGTCCTTGCCGCGCATGAGCGTGATCTCGACCTTCTCGCCCACCTCGTGGCTGCGCAGCGCGATGATCAGGCCATCGGCACTCGTAATCTCGTCGTCGCCCAGCTTGGTAATGACATCACCCTCTTGGATGCCAGCCTTGGCGGCAGGACCGTCCTCGACGACACTTGCCACATACGCGCCGCTATCGGTGCTCAGCTTGTTAGTGCGGGCGTTAAGCGCGTTGACGCTCGAAAGCGTAGCGCCCATGTACGGATGCACCGGCGTCTTGCCGTCGATGATCTGGTCGGCAATGTTCTTGGCGTAGTTAACGGGAATAGCAAAGCCCACGCCCGAGCTGGAGCCCGAATAGCTCTCGATAAGCGAGTTAATACCCACGAGCTCGCCGTTGTCGTTGACGAGTGCGCCACCGGAGTTGCCCGGGTTGATGGCGGCATCGGTCTGGATCATGTTGGCATAGATGGTGTTGCCGCTGGTAGAGCTCATGGCCGTGGAACGATACAGCGCCGACACAATGCCCGTGGAGACAGACTGCTCGTTGCCGAACGGCGAGCCGATCGCCATGACCCACTCGCCCACGTTGAGCTTGGAGGAGTCGCCGATCTCGATCGGCGTGAGCTTGGAGGCGTCGGCGTCCTTGAGCTTGATGACGGCCAGGTCGCTCGAGGCGTCGTTGCCCACGAACTCGGCCTCGTATGTGGTTCCGTCGTCCATGGTAACCACGTACTGGTCATAGCCATCGACCACGTGGTTGTTGGTGAGGATGTGGCCCTTGGTATCGAGCACAACGCCCGAGCCGACGCTGCCCGAGCCGTCCGACTCGTCGGCAGACTGCGAAAGCGAGCCATTCTGGCTACCGCTCGAAGTAGCGGTGATGGAAACGACGGAGGGCAGGGCCTTGGCAGAGACGGCCTCGGCCAGCGTGGTGTCCTCGGAGTCGATGGTGATCTTTTGCGTCGATGAACCCGAAGCACCCGCCGTCACGGCGTTCCTGCCGCCGCCGATATCGAGCGTGCCACTCATAATGAGCGCGATGACCAGCAGGGCGCCGCACGCACAACCAGCGAGCGCCGTAATAAAGATCGGCAGCTTTTTGGTCTTGGTCTTGACCACCGTGTGCTTGTTTACAACCTGCTGGCCGCCCAGCGGCTTGCCGGTCTGCGTGTCGTAAGCCTGCACGTAGGGAATGTTGCTGCCGGCAGGCGTCGACTCCACCTGCACGCGCGGCTGCTGCTGAGTCTCGCCAGCGTTGCCCGCATCCTGAGGACGCTGGGAATCGTTCTCGCTCATGGCTGCGATCCTTTCGTCTAATAACCAAAGGCCCGCCAAACATGTGGCGGGCCATCATTGTTCACGTTGAGTTGTACCCCAATATGCGGGTGCACGTGTATGAGAACGCAATCTTTTAGGAAGGCTTAAGTTCTTCTGCAAACCCGAAAGGAACCCGTACCTGCGTCAAAACCACCACAAAGGTGCCTGTCCCCTTTGTGGTGGAAAACTAGTCCTTAAACAGATAACCCACGCCACGGACGGTGGTGATATGTGCTGCGATCTGCGGGCCCACCTTGGAGCGGATGCGTCGAATGTGCACGTCGACGGTGCGCGTGCCGCCGCAGTACTCAAAGCCCCATACGCGGTGCAGCAGCACCTCGCGGCTGTAGGCGCGGTTGGGATGCGTCGCCAAAAAGCTCAGCAGCGAGTACTCCATCAGCGTCAGGTCGATAGGCTCGTTATCGAGCGTCACCTGGTAGGTAGCCAGGTTAATCTCGAGGTTATCGATGTTGAGCACATCGTCGGCGGTGACGGTCTCCTCCTCGCCCATCAGGCGCTGCGCACGAGCCTTGAGTTCGTTGGGCGTCGCCGTGGGGCATACAAAGTCGGCATGCGCATGATTGGGCAGACGCAGGGTGCCAAGGGCCTCGTCGTCGACGATCACCAGCATGGGGACGCCGCCACGATCGTCAAGCCACTTGGCAATCTGATCGATGCGGTCACTGCGGATGCCATCGGAATCGAGAATCAGCAGGTCAAAGTCGTGCGCCGCAGTCGGCGAATCGGGGGTGGCCAGGCTCACCTCGACACCCAGGGTGGTCGTCAAGCTGCGGGCAAACTCGTGGAAGCGCGTCGTGCGCGCCATGAACAGGGCACTCTTTTCGGACATATCGGCCTCCAAAGAAATGAGCTCAATCGTACTGGAACAAGCCAGCGCGATTAGGAGTTCGCCAGGTAGTGCTTGATCTCCCACTCGGTGATCGTAGACTCAAACTTATGCCACTCGTCGCGCTTCTTTTTAAGGAAGAAGCTGTGGATGTGCTCGCCGAGGGCATCCTTCATAAACTGCGAGTCCTCAAACACGTCGAGCGCCTCTTTGAGCGAGCGCGGCAGCGGCGTGTAGCCGGCCTCGACCATCTGGCGGTCGGTAAGCTTGAGCGTCTCGGCCGTGGCCTCGGGCGGGAGCTCCAGCTTGCGCTCAATGCCGTCCAGACCAGCCGCCAGCGTGACGGCGTTGACCAGATACGGATTGGCCATGGGGTCGGGGCTGCGAAGCTCGATGCGCGTGGACAGCTGTTTGCCGGGCTTGTAGACCGGGATGCGGACCATACTCGCGCGGTTGCGCAGGCCCCACGTGGCGTACTGCGGCACGGAGTCGCCACCCGTGGTGATGCGCTTGTACGAGTTGACCGTAGGGTTGGTGATGGCGCTGATCTCGCGCGCGTGCGCCAAGATGCCGGCCATATAGTGCTTGGCGATATCGGAGAGATGGTACTTCTCGTCATCCTCGCCCCAAAAGACGTTGTTGCCGTCGTGGTCGAATAGCGACTGGCACAGGAACATAGCGCTGCCGTCCTCGCCCGCCAACGGCTTGGGCATGAAGGAGGCGTGGCACCCGCTCTCGTAAGCCTGCTGCTTAATGATGAGTTTGGCCGTGGTGATGGCGTCGGACATGCTCAGGGCCTCGGCGTGGCGCAGGCTCATGCCGTGCTGCGAGCGGCCGGCGGCGTGGAAGGTGTACTCCACGGGCACGGACATCTTCTCGAGCGTGAGGACCGTGTTGCGGCGCAGGTCGCGGGCGGCATCGCTCACCGAAAGATCGAAGTAGCCCACGTTGTCGAGCGGCTCGGGGGTGTGCTCGTCGGGGAAGTAGTAGTACTCCAGCTCGGCGCCCACGTTGAGCAGATAGCCAGCCTTCTCGGCCTTGCGGAACATGCGGCGCAGGGCATCGCGCGGGTCGCCGGCAAACGGCTTGCGATCGGGAGTACACACGTCGCAGAACACGCGGGCGACGCCGTTGTGGCTCGGGCGCCACGGCAAAATCTGGAAGGTCGAAGCATCGGGAAACGCCAGCATGTCGGCTTCCTCGGGCGTGGCAAAGCCCTCGATGGCGGAACCGTCAAAGCCAATACCCTCCTCAAAAGCGACCTCGAGGTCCTCGGGGCTAATGGCAAAGTTCTTGAGGCGGCCGAGAATGTCGACAAACCACAGACGCACAAAGCGGATGTCACGCTGCTCTACAGAGCGGAGTACGTAATCGATGTTCTGCTGGTTCATGTCGCTCCCCTTTCTTTCGGGCGGGTTTCGACTGGTCTATATCGCAGATACTATCGCAGAAAAATGTTTCCGCAGGGTTAAAGCGTATCAAGCGCCCAAAAAACGTGCGAGGGCGGGCGGCTAGCGTGAACAAGCCAGCTCGAGCAGACGGCTAGCGTGAGGTTGATGCGCGGTGTTCGATGTGACCGGGAACCTCGATGCGTTTAGGCGCCAGCTTTGCAGCCTCGCCCACGGTGGTGGTAACAACGTCGATGCGCTCGGACAGGCGCTCGACTACGCGCTCGGCGATGGTGAGGGTGTCTTGCGCGGCCGTGGTCACACCGCCAAAGAGCACGTGGTTCCAGGGATAATCGTCAAACGTCGCGATCTTGAGGCCAGCCGGCAACGAGGGTCCCAGCTGTGTCAGCGCCTCGGTCAGACGCAGGAAGACCAGACCGTTGACGGCGATAAGGCCGAGCTTTTTGCCTGTATAGCCGCGAATGATCTCGTCCAAGCGGCCAACGCCCGTGGCACCACCGTCGGCCAGGGTGACGACCTCGCCCGCAAGTCCGCGTCGCGAAAGCTCGTCGGCAAAGGCCTCGGCGCGCTCGCGACGCACGGGGCTGTCGTCGCTTGCCTCGGTGAGCAGGCACAGGCGCTCGCTGCCCGCAGCGGCCAGGGCGTCTACCAGGCCGGCGACCAGCTCACGGTTGTTAGATGT
>CABSMX010000030.1 GCA_902478945.1 uncultured Collinsella sp. | reverse complement strand
GTGTATAAGAGACAGGATCTCGTCGACGGCCGTGCCGCCGACGAGATCCGCCCCATCATGGTGAAGGACAACTACCTGCCGCTCGTTCACGGCTCCGGCCTGTTCCAGCGCGGCCAGACCCAGGTGCTCTCCGTCCTGTCGCTCGGCATGCTCAACGAGGGCCAGCGTCTGGATACCATCGAGCCCACCGAGGGCAAGCGCTACATGCATCACTACAACTTCCCGCCGTTCTGCACCGGCGAGACCGGCCGCATGGGCAGCCCCAAGCGCCGCGAGATCGGCCATGGCAACCTGGCCGAGCGCGCTCTGCTTCCGGTGCTCCCCGACGAGAACGAGTTCCCCTACGCCATCCGTGTGGTCTCCGAGGTCATGGAGTCCAATGGCTCTTCTTCGATGGCTTCGACCTGCGGCTCCACGCTCGCCCTTATGGACGGTGGCGTGCCCATTAAGCGCCCGGTCTCCGGTATCGCCATGGGTCTGATCCAGGAGGAGGGCAAGACCGTGGTCCTGTCCGACATCCAGGGTCTCGAGGACTTCCTGGGCGACATGGACTTTAAGGTCACCGGCACCACCGAGGGTATCACCGCTCTGCAGATGGATAACAAGGCCACCGGTCTTACCTTCGACATCCTGGCCCGCGCCTTGCAGCAGGCCAAGGAGGGTCGCGCCTTCATCCTGCAGAAGATGCTCGATGTGATCCCCGAGCCGCGCCACACCACGCGCAGCACCGCTCCGCGCATCGTCTCCATCCAGGTTCCGACCGATAAGATCCGCGACGTTATCGGTTCTGGCGGTAAGGTCATCCGCGGCATCCAGGACGAGACCGGCGCCTCGGTCGACATCCAGGAGGACGGTACCGTCTTTGTCGGCGGCACCGGCGAGTCCGTCGACCAGGCTGTCGAACGCATCAAGCTCATCATCAAGGTTCCCGAGCCGGGCGAGGAGTACACCGGTCGCGTGGTCTCCATCCAGCCCTTCGGCGCCTTCGTGAACCTGCTGCCCGGCAAGGACGGCCTGCTGCACATCTCCCGCGTCGCCAAGGGCCGCGTGGAGAAGGTCGAGGATGTCCTCAACGTGGGCGACGAGGTCAAGGTCGTCGTCATCGAGGTCGACGATCGCGGCAAGATCTCGCTTGATCGTCTCGACAAGCCCGAGGCCCCGGCTCGCGCTGAGGGTTCCTCCGAGGGCGACGGCGAGCACTTCCAGCGCCGTGAGCGTCCGCGTCGCGAGCGCTCCGAGCGCAGCGACCGTCCGCGCCGTCCCGGTGACAACGGAGGCCGCAAGCCCCGCCGTCACCACGACGCCGAGTAACAGCCGCATATAAGCAGCTCAACAAGGGCGACTCCTCAGGGGGTCGCCCTTTTGCTATTCCCGGCGGGGGCCGCGGGTAAAGTTTCCTGCTCTACAGTCCTGCTCGCACGGAGAGCACATTAAGTGCTCTCCGGCTCGTGCGGAACTCGCGATAAACTTTACCCGCGGCCCCCGCCGGGAATAGCAAAAGGGCTGGTGGGTACCGCTTGCGATTGTGTCAGATAGTCTATTCAGGTTTTCTTATTTTTCTGAATTGCCGATAGCCGTGCTCTCGGCATATCCCCAGATAAAACTGCCCAAAATAAACCTGTCCCTATTTGGCCGGTTTCCCGTGGGGCGGGCACTGATGAAGTTTATCGCGAGTTCCGCACGAACAGGAGGCCACTTAATGTGGCCTCCGTCGTGAGCAGGACTGTAGAGCAGGAAACTTAGCCCGTGCCGGGGCCGCTGAGCCCAGACCGGCGGGATACACAGGTTCAGATGGGGCTTTGATGCATGGGTGGTCTGTTGGTGGGCAAATGGGTATCATACTGAAGTTACTGTATCGACTCTGTGATGCATGTTTGTACGTTCCCGGCGGTCGGTTTGCCAGAAGCGCCCCGTCGGTTGTTCCAGACCCGTTTCGAAGAAAGGAAACCACACGAACCTATGGCAGCTAAAAAATCATCTCCCTTGAAGATCATTCCGCTCGGCGGCCTTGACGGCATCGGCAAGAATATGACGGTCTTCGAGTGCGGCGACGACATGGTGCTCGTCGACGCCGGCCTCATGTTCCCCGACGATTCCCAGCCCGGTATCGACCTGGTGCTTCCCGACTACACCTATGTCCTGGAGAACGAGGAGAAGCTCCGCGGCATCATCGTTACCCACGGACACGAGGACCACACCGGTTCGCTTCCGTACCTGCTGCAGGATCTCAACAACAAGGTGCCCATCTTCTCGAGTAAGCTGACGCTCGGTTTCATCGAGGGCAAGCTCTCCGAGTTCCGCATCCGCGCACCCAAGTTCCGTGAGGTCAAGGGCGGCAGCCACGTCAATCTTGGTGGCATTTCGCTCGACTTCTTCTCCATGACGCACTCCATTCCGGGTGCACTGGGCGTGTTCATTCGCACCAACCAGGGCACTGTTATGCACACGGGTGACTTTAAGCTCGATCAGACGCCCATCGACGGCGTCACGCCCGACTATGCCGCCATCAGCCGCTTCGCTAAGCAGGGTATCGATCTGCTGCTTTCCGACTCCACCAACGCCACGGTTCCGGGCTTTACCAAGTCCGAGGCCGAAGTTGGCCCCAACCTGCTGCACGCCATCAAGAACGCTCCGGGCCGTGTGTTCGTCGCGTCGTTCTCGAGCCACATCCATCGCCTGCAGCAGATCTGCGACGCCGCCCGCAAGTGCGGCCGCAAGGTCGTCGTGACTGGACGTTCCATGCTCACCAACACCCGCGTGGCGCGCGAGCTGGGCTACCTCAACATCGACGATGCCGATATCATCGATGCCTTCGATATCGATAACCTGCCCGACGACAAGATTGTCGTCATGTGCACCGGTTCGCAGGGCGAGCCGCTGTCGGCCCTGTCCCGCATGGCCAACGGCGAGCACAAGACGCTTTCTATCCACGAAGGCGATACCGTCATTCTCTCGGCAACTCCCGTTCCCGGCAACGAGAAGGCCGTTCAGCAGGTCGTCAACAGCCTGGCCAAGCTTGGCTGCGACGTCTGGGATAAGTCCCGCGCCCTCGTTCACGTCTCGGGGCACGGCAGCCAGGAGGAACTCAAGCTCCTCATGGCCATGGCCAAGCCCACCTACTTTATGCCGGTTCACGGCGAGGCCGTGCATCTGCGCGCCCATGCCCAGCTTGCTCGTAAGATGGGCATCAAGGATGATCACATCTTTATCCTCGATAACGGCGACACGCTCGAGATGCGTGGCGGTATCGTCAAGCGCGGTACGCCCGTCGAGTCCGGCGTCGTCTATGTTGACGGTCTGCGCATCGGCGACACCGACCCCATTGTCCTGCGCGATCGCCAAAAGCTCGCCAATGACGGTATGGTCACGGCCGTTGCCATCGTCTCGCTCAAGCATAAGAAGATCGAGGCTATCGAGTTCTCGGGCCGCGGTGTTTCGTTTGCCATCGACGACCAGTTCTCCGAGGATGCCTCAACAGCCATCATGAAGACGATCGAGAAGGGTAAGTTTACCTTTACCAGCAGCGGCTCCGATGCCATTCGCAAAGCCGTGCGCGATTCGCTCTCCAACTTTATCTGGAGCCGTACGCGCACCCGTCCGATGATCATCCCGGTCGTCATGGAGGTTTAGTTTGGCGCGCGGATCTGCACAAAACGCCAAAGGCAATAAGGCCAACAACCAACCGGCATCTGCTAAGGGTGCCGGTTCCCATCTGCGTGCCAATAAGGGCCACGAGTCCGAGTTCGATGATTTCGAGCCCCTGGTCGAGCCTTCGGCCAATCGCGATATCGCCGGCGTGGTCATTGCCGTTTTGGCGATTGCGTCCTTTATCGCCGTGATTTCCCCGGCAACGGCGCCCGTGACAGCTGCGGTTGCCGGTTTCTACCACCTTGGCTTTGGCCTGGGCGCCTACGTGCTGCCGATCGTCATCTTGCTGTTTGCCGCTACACTCTTTTTGGGTGAGGACTCGCCGCTCAATATTCGCTCGGTTGCGGGCGGCGCCGTAGTCTTTGTGGCCATTGTCTCTATCCTGTCGCTGTTGGTGCCGGGTACGACCGACTCGTGCGACCTTATGTTTACGCCGCAGAACCTTTCCGCGTCGGGCGGCTACATTGGCGCCTTTATCGCAAGTACCTTGCAAAACGCCCTGGGTAAACCTATCGCCATGGTTGTCTTGCTGGGGCTTGTTGTCGTTGGCCTGGTCATCATCGGCTTTTCGGTGGGCGGCGTTTTGCGTTCTGCTCGCGATCGCGCCGCCGATTTTGCCGAGCGTCGTCGTGCCGATGTCAATGCGAGCCCGTGGGGCGATGAAGAGGCCCTGTCGGTACCCGGTGTAGCCCGTCCGCACCTGAGCATTCTGCGCCAGAAGGGAACTGATGCCGCGGTGACCACGGTCATGGGAGGCGATGCCGACCCGGTTTTGGATGACGACGAGGACGATGACCCGTTTGTCGACGTGTCCGAGGCCGTGGAGGCCGAGCGCGCTAAGACCACGCTGCTGCCGCGTCGTCATGCCAAGAAGGGCAAGGCCGCGCCCAAGCTCAACACGAGCGAGCCCGACCCGTCTTGGTCCGATAGCGAAATCGAACTCACCGAGGGCGATGACGAGGACGACGAGACTCCGCTCGAGACCGCCAAGACAACCTTGCTGCCGCGTCGCCGTGCCAAGGCAGGACAGTTCACAGGACAGTTTTCGATAGAAGACGACCCGGACAAGGCTGACGAGTCAGAACCGCCGTTTGCCGTGAATCCCGTTTCGGCAGCTCCGCAGATCCCCGACTTCCTAAAGCATCCCAAGGTTGCCGATGCCTCCAGCTCTACGACTTCAGCTGCTCCTGTTGCAGCCGGTGATGGGGGAGCGGACGGTACTGCTGCCGGTGTCGAGGGCGAACAAGAGGACGGCCTCAAGCTCCCGCCGCTCGAAATCCTGCACGCCAATCCGCAGTCGGCGTCCTCCGCGTCTTCTGATAAGGAACTGGAACAGACTGCCGAGTCGTTGCAGTCTACCCTGCTCGAGTTTGGCCGTAGCGCTCGCGTCGTCGGCTGGATTGCCGGCCCCACGGTCACGACCTTTAAGCTGCAGCCCGGTGAGGGCGAGCGCGTGAGCAAGATCTCGAGCCTCGAGGACGATATCGCGCTTTCGCTTGCCGCCCAGTCGGTGCGCATCTTCGCGCCGATTCCCGGCACCTCACTTGTGGGTATCGAGATTCCCAATCGCAAGCGTCAGAACGTCAATCTGGGCGACGTACTTCCCTATGTGAAGGGCGGTCCGCTCGAGCTTGCCATCGGTCGCGATGCCGAGGGCACGCCGGTTGTCGCCGACCTCGCTAAGATGCCCCACCTGCTGATCGCCGGCACCACCGGTTCGGGTAAGTCGGTCATGATCAACTCCATCATCACGACCTTGCTCATGCGCGCCCTTCCCGAGGACGTTCGCCTGATCATGGTCGACCCCAAGCGCGTCGAGCTTGCGGGCTATAACGGCCTTCCGCATCTCTACGTGCCCGTGGTGACCGAGCCCAAGCAGGCGGCCAGTGCGCTGCAGTGGGCCGTGTCCGAGATGGAGCGTCGCCTGAAGGTCTTCGAGCGTCTCAACGTGCGCAAGATTTCGACGTATAACGAAAAGCAGGCCGCCGGCGAGTTTGAGCACTACGATAACCCGCCGCAAAAGATGCCCTATCTGGTTATCATCATCGATGAGCTCTCGGACCTGATGATGGTCGCCGGCAAGGATGTCGAGGCCTCGATTGTCCGTATCGCCCAGCTGGGCCGTGCCGCCGGTATCCACCTTATCGTGGCTACGCAGCGCCCCAGCTCCAACGTGGTGACGGGCCTTATTAAGGCCAACATCACCAACCGTATCGCCTTTAACGTGGCTACGGGCATCGATTCCCGCGTCATTATCGACCAGATGGGCGCCGAAAAGCTCACCGGTTTGGGCGACATGCTGTTCTCCAAGGTCGACTGGGGCAAGCCCCGCCGTATCCAGGGATGCTTTGTCTCGGACGATGAGATCAACGAGATCGTCGAGTTCGTTAAGTCGCAAAGCGAGCCCGACTACCACGAGGAGATTCTGTCTGCCGTGGCGCCTGCTTCCATGTCCATGGCTGGTGGCGGCGGTATTGTTCGCACGGGCGTTGCCGAGCCGCAAGATGACGACCCGCTTATCTGGGAAGCCGCCCATATTGTGGTGGAATCGCAGCTGGGCTCCACATCTGGCCTGCAACGCCGCCTTAAGGTTGGCTATGCGCGCGCCGGGCGTATTATGGACATGCTGGAAGAAAAGGGTGTCGTCGGCCCGCCCGACGGTTCCAAGCCGCGCGAGGTCCTGCTGGACGAGGAGGGGCTTGCCGCGCTGGAGTCTGTCGACGCCGAGATGGCACGTGAAGATCGTGAGTTTGGAGGATTCTGATGGCTGCACGCTTTGGTGACATGCTGCTCGAGCAGCGTCGCCGGATGGGCCTTTCCATCCAGCAGGTCGCCAACACCATCAAAATCAGGCCGCAGATCATCGAGTTTTTCGAGACCGGTAACTTTGCATCGATGCCCCCGCGTGGCTATGCGCAGGGCATGATTTCGAGCTACGCTCGCTTTTTGGGCCTCAATCCGCGCGAGGTCGTCAATGCCTATTTTGACGACCTCATGGCATATGAACGCGAGACCTCGCAGCAGGGCGGTCGTTTTCAGGATGCTGCCGGCTACGTTAACTCGCGTTCGTCGGTCGATAACGGACGCTTTCTGATGGTTCAGGGTGGTCGCTCGACGCGGTACGGCCAGCGTCCTCCGCAGGCTGGTTATATCACCGAGACGGGCTCTAGCGAGGAGATTCGTTCTCAGCGAGATCGATTTCGCAGTACGCCCATGCCGGATGACCGTGCGCTTCCCGCCGCTCGCGGGTTGAGTCGCGATCCTCGCGCCGGTTACGGCGACGGAGGCTACTCCGGTCGTGGTTATCGCGGAGTTTCTGCCGGGCGTTCCCGCGGTGGTTACGCCGACGCCGATACCACGCAGGTGACGCCGCGCCTTCGTTCGCAATCGCAGCCTTACGGCCAGCGCTCTTCGGCGCCTCGCTCTGACCAGCGTGGCTATCAGAACCGTGGTGAGCTTGCGCCGCGTTCGGGCCAGCGTGGCTCGCAGCGCCAGGGCGGCTATCGTGGTCGTCCCGATAGCGGTCGCGGCCGTATGCCGCAGGGGAATGGCCGTGGCGGCTCCAATCGCGGACGCGGCGGTGGACGTGCTCCTCAGAACAATGGACTCGATCCGCGCATCATCTACGCCGGCATCGGTGCCGTGGCTCTTTTGCTGATTTTGCTCATCGTGGTCCTCCTGCGTGGCTGCGGCTCTTCTGCACCCGAGTCGACGCCCGAGACGCCCGCGGCCACTAAGACGACGACCAAGAAGTCTTCCAAGAAGACCGAATCCGTTGACGAGGATGAAGGCACCGACGATGCGACGGATTCTGCCGATTCCGATGCCGCCAAGGCGACGGTAAAAAAGGAAGAGGACGAGGTCATCAAGGTCAAGGTTTCTGTTGCCAAGGGCAAGACCGCCTGGATTGAGGTCAAGGTCGACGGTAAATCGGTCTACGGCGCCCAGGCGACCGGTCCCTTTGAGCAGGAGTACGCGCCCGAGTCCTCGATCGAGATCACCACGTCCAAGCCCTCCGATGTCACGGTTACCAAGAACGGTGAAAAGGTTCGCTATGACACCAAGACATCGGGCGTGGCGCGCGTGACCATTACCGTTCCCAAGAAGGAGTCCACAGACTCCAAGGACGGCGAGGGTACCGACGGCACCGATACTGCCGACGGCACCGACGCCCAGTCTGCCGACGGCGCCGATGCTCAGTCTGCCGACGGCACCGACACGGCATCCGACGGCCAGGCAGCAAACGATTCAGATGACAATTCGTACGACAGCTACTAAGCCTCCCCGTACCGAAAGGAAGAACCATGGCTAAAGATTCCAGCTTCGACGTTGTGTCTGAGGTCAATATGCAGGAGGTCGATAACGCTTTCCAGCAGACCACTCGCGAGATCTCTCAGCGCTATGACCTCAAGGACTCCGGCGCCACCATCGAGCTTTCGAAGGGCGACAAGTTCTTTACAATCAATGCCCCGGCCGATTTTGTTTCCAAGCAGATCATCGACGTGCTGAGCTCTAAGCTCATCAAGCGCGGCATCGACCTCAAGGCTGTCTCCTGGGACGCGCCGCAGGCGGCTTCGGGCGGTACCGTGCGCGTGCTCGGCCATATCGTCGAAGGCATCGACCAAGCGACCGCCAAGAAGATTAATAAGGACATCAAGGATCAAAAGCTCAAGGTCAAGGTGACCATCGAGGCCGATAAGCTGCGCGTTACCTCGGCCTCTAAGGACGCGCTTCAGACGGTGATCCAGTTCCTGCGCGACCAGGACTACGGTCAGCCGCTGCAGTTTACCAACTACCGCTAATTTACTCGAAAGGACCGCTCTCCAACATGGATACTCCGTTGGGTTCCGTACTCTATATCACGCTTGGCTGCGCCAAGAACGAGGTCGATACCGACCGCATGCGTTCGCTGCTGACCGCTGCGGGCTACGAGGAGGCATTCGATCCGCAGGATGCCGATATCGCTATCGTCAACACGTGCTCGTTTCTTGCCTCGGCGACGTCCGAGAGCATCGAGACCACGCTCGAGCTCGCTAACGAGGTGCAGGACGGCGTTCGCGCCTGCCCCATCGTCATGTGCGGTTGCGTGCCGTCTCGTTACGGCGATGACCTGCCCGACGAGCTTCCCGAGGTCGCGGCCTTTGTGAAGGCCGATGAGGAAGACGGTATCGTCTCTGTCATTGATGGCGTGCTGGGCGTGGAGCGCGAGATCGCTGCCTATATTCCGCAGGTCAAGCGTACCGTCGAGGGTGCCGTTGCCTATGTCAAGATTTCCGATGGCTGTAATCGTTTTTGCAGCTTCTGCATGATCCCCTACATTCGCGGTCGCTATCATTCGCGCAATGCCGAAAGCATTATCTCCGAGGTGCGCGACTTGGTTGCCGGCGGTGTGCGCGAGATCGTTCTGATCGGGCAGGACACGGGCATTTGGGGCACCGACTTTGCCGACGAGGACGTCGCCGAGGGCTCTCCGCGCAATCTGGCGCAGCTGCTGCGCGCCGTTGCCGAGGCCGTACGTCCGCATAACGTCTGGGTCCGTGTGCTCTATCTGCAGCCCGAGGGCATGACCGACGAGCTTATCGAGACGATTCGCGATACGCCCGAGGTACTGCCCTATATCGATATCCCCGTGCAGCACTGCGACGCGCGCATCCTCAAGGCCATGCGCCGCTCCGGCTCGCGCCAGGAGCTCGAGGATCTGTTCCGTGATCTTCGCGAGCGCATCCCTGGCATCGTGATTCGTTCCACGGCCATGGTCGGCTTCCCGACCGAGACCGATGACGAGTTCCGCGATCTTATCGACTTTATGGACACTGTCGGCTTTGACTACACGAGCGTCTTTGCCTACTCGCGTGAGGAAGGCAGCCTGGCCGCCAAGATGGAGGGCCAGGTCGATGAGGAGGTCAAGCTCGAGCGCGCCCAGGAGGCCATGGATCTGGCTGAGTCGCTCGGTTTTGCCGCCACGGCGGCCCATGTGGGCGAGCGCGCCCAGGTGATCGTCGACGGCATCGAGGAGACCGAGGACGGCGCCGAGCTGATCGGTCACGCCTGGTTCCAGGCGCCCGATTCCGATGGCGCGGTGCATCTGGACGCCAGCGAGGCGTCCGTGGGCGATATTCTGACCGTTGAGTTTACCGATAGCTTCTGCTATGAGCTTATCGGCCATGTTGTGGAGTAGGAGAGCGTCGTGGCAAACGAGAGCAATAAGGAACTGACGAGTGTTTGGACGCCCGCCAACATCGTGACGTGCGTTCGCATCGTCTTTATCCCGGTGTTCATGATCGTCTCGGCCCTGTCTCACGCGAGCGTTGCCGGTACGGACTGGAGCACCTTTGACGGTCCGCTTGCAGCCGCCGCCTTCATTTTGTACGTGATTCTGTCGTGCACCGATAAGGTCGACGGCTATCTGGCGCGCTCGCGCAACGAGATCACCGATTTCGGCAAGTTCTTGGACCCCATCGCCGACAAGCTGCTTGTGTTCTCGGCCCTGCTGCTGTTCTTGGATTTTGGCGCGGTGACCGTGTGGTCCGTGTTCATTATCCTGTTTCGTGAGCTGTTGGTGAGCGCCCTTCGCATGGTTGCGAGCGCTGCCGGTGTGGTCGTTGCTGCCGATAAGCTCGGCAAGTACAAGACAGCGACCACGATGGTCTCCATCTGCGGCTACCTGTGCGTTTTTGCGATGGCCGGCCTTCAGCTGGGGCCGGTGTCGCTGCTGCTCGGTATCTACTCGGTGTCACGCTTCCTGTACGCCATCGCTGTCATTCTGACCGTTATCTCGGGCGCTCAGTACTTCTGGAACTGCCGCAAGATTGTCTTTTCGGTCTAGGTCCTGGTAGGTATGACGGACTCTTTTGAACAGATTGTCACGCACAATGAGGAGCTGGCGCGCGCTATTGTCGAGCGTGCAGACGCACTGGGCGTGACGGTATCGACGGCTGAGTCGTTGACCGCGGGTATGATCGCCTCGACGATTGCCGATATTCCCGGTGCCTCGGCGGTGCTGCGCGGCGGTGCGGTGACGTACTGCAACGAGATTAAGCATCGCGTGCTCGGCGTTGAGCAAGAGACGCTCGACCGCTATACCGCGGTGTCGTATCAGACGGCACGCGAGATGGCCACCGGCTCGCTGGAACTGTACCGGTGCGATATCGCTGTGAGTGCAACGGGATATGCCGGTCCCGGCGGAGGCACCGAGGACGATCCTGCTGGAACGTTCTATATCGGCTGGGCGTATCGCCTGGGCGATAGGGGAGTGACGATCGTGGATTCCATGCGTTGCTGCTACGAGGGAGATCGTTCGTGCGTTCGTGCCCATGCGGTCACGGAGGCACTGGGGTGCATCACTCGCATTCTCGGCTCTATGGAATAGGCGTGTTGTAAGGGGCTTTCGGGCCCCTTACTTGTGGAGATGGGGACCTCTGGCGTTTTTGGAGTCTGTACTGGTCGTAGGCCTTTTCTTGCTTGATTTGTCCCTATTGGTTTCTCTGCGGTCAAGCATTTGGTCAGCTTTTGGTCGGCGTTTGGTTGGGTTTTGGAATGATGGCCCGCATATGATGTATCTGTACGGTTGACCACGAACAGCCGTTCGTTTATTATCGATGCATGTTGTTAAGAGGAGGGCTTTCCATGGCCAAGAATTCAGGTCCTGTACGTACCGTCCATGCACGTACGACGGGTAAAGAGCGCGACGAGATGATCGCCACCACTAAGGCCCAGATCGAGAAGAAGTTCGGTCAGGGCTCCATTATGAGGTATGGCGACGGTGGCCCCGAACTCGAGGTCGAGGCCATTCCCACCGGCGCCCTGTCGCTCGATGCCGCTTTGGGCATCGGCGGCGTGCCGCGTGGCCGCATCGTCGAGATTTACGGCCCCGAGTCCTCCGGTAAGACCACGCTGTCGCTCGAGATCCTTGCAGAGGCACAGGCCATGGGTGGCGTTGTGGCGTTTATCGATGCCGAGCATGCGCTCGACCCCACCTATGCCGCGCGCATTGGAGTAGATATCGACGAGGTGCTCATTTCCCAGCCCGATACGGGTGAGCAGGCGCTCGAGATCGTCGACATGCTCGTTCGCTCCGGCGCTATCGATGCTATCGTCGTCGACTCTGTCGCCGCGCTCACTCCGCGTGCCGAGATCGAGGGCGAAATCGGCGATACCACGGTAGGCCTGCAGGCACGTCTGATGAGCCAGGCGCTCCGCAAGCTCGCCGGCTCGCTCTCTAAGTCCAATACGACGTGCATCTTCATTAATCAGCTGCGCGAGAAGATCGGCGTGATGTTTGGCAACCCCGAGACCACGACGGGCGGCCGTGCGCTTAAGTTCTTCTCTTCCGTGCGTATCGACATCCGTCGCATCGACAGCATTAAGCTCAAGGACGAGGTCATTGGCAACCGCGTGCGCGCCAAGGTGGTCAAGAACAAGGTGGCTGCCCCGTTCCGCTCGGCCGAGTTCGATATCATGTACGGGACGGGCATTTCCAAGGAGGGCTCGATTCTGGATATGGCTGTCGAATACGACATCTGCAAAAAGACGGGCTCGTGGTTTGCGTACGGCGATGATAAGCTCGGCAACGGCCGCGAAGCAGCTAAGGCCTTCTTGCGCGAGCACCCCGATTGCGCCGACGAGATCGAGCATAAGGTTCGTCTTGCCTGCGGTCTTGAATATGACGACGATGCACCTTCCGAGGTTGAGCTTACTGACCAGACGCTGGAGGAGCAGCCGGCAGATGATGGGTTTGACGAGCTCTATGCCATTGACGGCTCCGCAATGCTCGACGACGATGAGTAGCGGTTGCTGCCATGTCGTATACCGTGACCGAGGCTACGGTCGTCTTTCCCGATAAGAAGGCGCCCTCCTCGTTCTCGACCGGCTACGCTTCTAAAAAGCCCTGTGCGCATATCGATTGCGATCTTGAGGGCGGTTTTCAACGCAGCATCTGGATTCCCACACGCGTGGCGCGTCAGTACGTTAAAAACCGCCCCGAGTTGCCCTGTGACTGGGATGCCTTTCGTGAGTCCGTTGAGCTTATTGAGCGTAAGTGCGCCCTCACCATGGTGACCGAGATGCTTTCGCGCCGTGATCATGCTACGGGCGAAGTGCGCGATAAGCTTGCTTGCTATGGTTTTCGTCAGCCGGCAATTGATTTCGCCGTTTCTTGTGCCACCGAGTACCGTTTTTTAGATGAGAATCGCTTCTGCGCCTATTTTATCGAGGAGCGTAAGCGCCGTGGATGGGGGCAGCGCAAGATCGAGACCGAGCTCAAACGTCGCCACGTGACTCTCGAGGACATTCCCGGATATCCAGAACAGTATTTTGCTGCCGAAGACGACTTGGCGCGTGCCTCCGCGCTGCTTTCTAAGCGCCGCGTTCCTGAAACACGCGGCTTTGAGAAGCTCGTTCGTTTTTTAATGGGCAAGGGATTTTCGTATCATATCGCCGCCGATGCCGCCAAAGCCCGTATCGATGCCGAAAACGAGGAATGCTCCGTTTAGGGGCCGATTATCGTCCGTCTTGACCGTTCACCGTTTACTCGCCCCCGCGCCGGGTTGGTTTATTTGACAGTTGCTGCCGTTCAACGTACGATAAATATCGTCATTTGCTTTGTGATATGTGCTCATCTGTGATGAGTTTGTTTATATGTTTATCTGTATCCGACCCGCATAAGCTGCGCCCATATTACTCAAATGTCGCGAGCCGTTCGTAAGGACGGTTCGCTTTGCTGTGTAACGAATCCATAAAAAGGAGTGAGCATGCCTATCATTGCAGCGCTCGTTGGCCTCGTTTTGGGTGCCATCGCCGCCATTGCCTACATGCGCACCGCCAAGCAGGGTAGTCTTCACGAAGCCGACGAAAAGATCCAGTCGGCACACGCGCAGGCAGAGTCCCTGATCGGTGATGCAAAGCGTCAGGCCGAGACCCTCAAAAAAGAGGCTCTGCTCGAGGCTAAGGAAGAGATCATCAAGAACAAGCAGGCCGCCGAGGCCGAGGACAAGCAGCGTAAGAGCGAGATTCGCACGCTCGAAAACCGCGTGATGCAGCGTGAGGAATCGCTCGATCGTCGCAACGATGCGCTCGACAAGCGTGAGCATCAGCTGTCCAGCCAGGCCGGTCAGGTCGAGAAGCGCTCTCGCGAGCTTGAGGAGCTCTGCGCCAAGCAGACTTCCGAGCTTGAGCGTATTGCCGACCTTACGCGCGAGGACGCTCACAAGGAGCTGCTCGACAAGGTCCGCGGCGAGGTTACCCACGAGGCGGCCACCATCATCCGTGAGTCCGAGCAGCAGGTCCGCGCCGAGTGCCACAAGACCGCTCAGGAGATTCTTTCCCTGGCGATTCAGCGTTGCGCCGCCGACCATACCGCCGAGGTCACCGTTACTTCCGTTCATATTCCCTCCGATGACCTCAAGGGTCGCATCATCGGTCGCGAGGGTCGCAACATCCGTACCTTTGAGCAGGTGTCCGGCGTCAACCTCGTGATTGACGACACCCCCGAGACCGTCGTGCTTTCGAGCTTCGATCCGGTCCGTCGTGAGACCGCCCGCGTGGCACTTGAGAACCTCATTGCCGACGGCCGTATTCACCCCGCCCGCATCGAGGAGATGTACCACAAGGCTGCCGACTTGGTTCAGCAGCGTGTGCGCGAGGCCGGCGAGCAGGCCGCCTTCGATACCGGTATCCACGACCTGCACCCCGAGATTGTCAAGACCCTGGGCGCTCTGCGCTACCGCACCTCGTTTGGCCAGAACGTGCTGCAACACTCGCTTGAGGTTTCCGACCTGTGCGGCGTTATGGCCTCCGAGCTTGGTCTGGACGTTGTGACCGCCAAGCGCGCTGGTCTTCTGCACGACCTGGGCAAGGCCATCGACCACGACGTTGAGGGTCCGCATGCTGTGATTGGCGCCGAGCTTGCCCGCCGTTATGGCGAGAAGCCCGTTATCGTTCACGCGATCGAGGCCCATCATGCCGACGTCGACCCCAACACGGTGCTCGACGTTCTGGTCCAGGCTGCCGATGCCGTCTCCGCTTCTCGTCCCGGTGCCCGCCGCGAGTCGGCCGAGAATTACATCAAGCGCCTTGAGAAGCTCGAGGAGATCGCCAACTCTCACGACGGCGTCGAGCGTACCTATGCCATGCAGGCCGGTCGCGAGGTTCATGTCATGGTCCAGCCGGACAAGATCTCCGATGCCCAGTCCACGGTGCTTGCGCACGATATCGCCCATCAGATCGAGGAAGAGATGGAGTATCCCGGTCAGGTGCGCGTTGTCGTGATTCGCGAGAGCCGTGCCGTCGATATCGCTAAATAACATGAACGACGCGAACGAGCTCATCTCATTTATCGCGTCGATGTCGGGGGAGGGCAACCTTCGCGTCGAGGAAAACCTTGGCGAGGGGTATGTCCGCCTTCGCGTTTCGGAGGCCGAGCGCCGTCAGGCTAAGCATGACATTCAGCATGTAGAGGATATTGTCATCGAGATGCTGCGTAATGCTCGTGATGCCGGAGCCGATAAGGTCTATCTTGCCACGACCAAGGAGGAGGGTGTTCGCACCCTCCTCTTCCTGGATAACGGTTCGGGTGTTCCGCAGGATATGCAGGAGCGTATCTTCGATGCCCGTGTTACCTCTAAGCTCGAGAGCATGAAAATGGACCGTTGGGGTGTTCACGGTCGTGGTATGGCGCTGTTCTCTATCAAGCAGAACACGGATGAGGCACGCGTTGTTACATCGGGCGTCGATTTGGGTTCCGCGTTTAAGGTGTGCGTTGCCACTGATCGCTTGGGCGAGCGCGCCGACCAGTCGAGCTGGCCTCAGGCGGTTAAAGACGAAGACGGCCGCTATGTATGCGCTCGTGGTCCCCATAACATCATTCGCGCAGCCTGTGAGTTTGCCCTTGAGGAGCTGCGTGGCTGCGATGTGTATCTGGGCTCTCCGTCCGAGATTGCTGCGACCCTGTACGCTCAGGCTTCGAACCGTCTCGATACGTCGCGCCTGCTCTTTATCGACGACGAGTGCGAGCTTCCGGTTATCGATCGTTTGGGCCTTGCTTCTGATGCCGAGGACTTTATCCGGATTTGCTCCGGGCTGGGTCTCGAGATGTCCGAGCGTACTGCCCACCGTATTCTGTCGGGACAGATTAAGCCCGTTCGCGGCGTGACCGCGCGTCTACTGCGTGAGCGCGATTCCACCTCTCATGCGCCGGCTCCCGTCGATCTTGCCAAGGACCGTCGAGGCCTTCGCATCGCCAAGGATGACATGGCGCAGTTTTCTCGTGCTGTCGAGCGTGACTTTAACGACCTCGCCGCCCGGTATTACCTCAATCTGTGCGGCGACCCTAAGATTCGCGTTTCGCGTGATCGCATCACGGTGACGTTCGATCTTGCCAAAGAGGAATAGCATCTTTACCGAGTCCGCTCGGTACGATACAGTTATTGCAGTTAAAACGTACTTTTAAACGCAGGAGTTTCTTCATGGATTGCCTGAAGGTATCAAGCAAATCATCGCCCGCGTCCGTTGCCGGCGCCATTGCCGGCATGGTCAAAGATGGCATCCCCGTCAACATTCAGTGCGTCGGTGCCGGTGCCGTCAACCAGGCCATCAAGGCCGTCGCCATTGCGCGTGGCTTTCTGATTCCGACCGGCTTTGATGTCTCCTGCGCGCCAGTGTTTTCCGACATTCTCATTAACGGAGAGTCGCGCACGGCAATTCGTCTTTCTATCTACGTTCACCAGATTAATCGGGCTGCTATGGATAACGTCGTCATGGACGACGTTAAGCCTGTTGCGTAGGCGAGCCTTCGCACGCTTGTAGCACCTATGCGCCCCGTCGATACCATCGTTAGGATGTATGCTCATGGACCAGCGTTCCGTACGCGATATTCTTGCCGGTAAAACCTACTTTATCCGCACATTCGGCTGCCAGATGAACCAGCACGACTCCGAGCGCGTGAGTGGTTTGCTCGATTCGTATGGCTGTCTTATGTCGCTCGATCCCGAGCATGCCGATATTGTCGTGTTCATGACGTGCTGTGTGCGCGAGGCTGCCGATACGCGCCTGTATGGTCAGTGCAATTCCTGCAAGAGCCTTCCTCCTTCGCCTTCGGGTAAGCGCGTGGTCGCCGTGGGCGGCTGCATCGCCCAGCGCGATGGCGAGGGCTTGCTCACCAACGTTGATAACGTCAATGTCATTTTTGGTACCCATTCCATTGCGCACATGGCCGAGCTTATCGCCGAGGCGTTTTTGGATGGCAAGCGCCATATCCGTACGAATGAGCATGAGGATACCGACGCCATGAGTATGCCGTGGCATCGCGAGACGCAGTATCACGCTTGGGTGCCCATCATGACGGGTTGCAACAACTTTTGCACGTACTGCATCGTGCCCTACGTCCGTGGTCGCGAGAAGAGCCGTCCCTTCGAGGAGATTGTCGACAAGGTGACAGGTCTGGTGCGCCAGGGTGTGCGCGAGATTACGCTGCTGGGACAGAACGTTAACTCCTACGGTCGCGATCTCTTTGGCAAGCCGCGTTTCGCCGATCTGCTGCGCGCCGTGGGCGATACGGGCGTCGAGCGCATCTTCTTTACCTCTTCTCATCCTAAGGATCTGCTGCCCGAGACCATTGATGCTATGGCCGAGACGCCCGCCGTCATGCCGCAGCTTCACCTGGCCGTTCAGTCGGGTTCCACGCGCATTCTTAAAGAGATGAATCGTCGTTATACACGTGAGGATTATCTGGGCCTGGTCGATCGCATTCGTAACCGTATGCCCGATATTGCGCTTTCGACCGACATCATCGTGGGTTTCCCGGGCGAGACCGAGGAAGACTTTGAGCAGACGCTCTCGCTTGCCGAGACGGTGCGTTATGCCCAGGCCTACACGTTTATTTACTCCAAGCGTGCCGGTACCCCGGCCGCCGAGATTGAAGACCCCACGCCGCATGAGGTTATCCTTGAGCGCTTTAACCGTTTGGTTAAGGTTATCGAGACGACGGCCCACGAGTATAACCAGGGCGAGCTTCACACCGTGGTGCCTGCGCTCATTGAGGGCACGAGCAAGAAGAACGACGCTGTTCTTCTGGGTAAAAGCCCCAAGAACCAGACGGTGCATGCGCCGATTCCTGCTGGCTATAGCATCGATCAGCTCATCGGTAAGATTGTCGACGTCGATGTTGATGTTGCCAAGACGTGGTATCTGTCTGGCTCCGTCGTGGGCGAGCCTCGCTAATGATTTCTTCTGGTGCAAGCCTTTCTGCCGTAGCGATCGTCGGTCCGACGGCGGTCGGCAAGAGTGATGTTGCCGACCGCCTGGCTGCTCGTCTGTCGTCTGAAGTGTTGTCGTGTGACGCGATGCAAATCTATCGCGGTATGGACATTGGTACGGCCAAGATGATGCCCGAGGAGTGCTCAGTGCCCCTGCGCCTTGTTGATATCGTGGATCCTGGCGTCGCATATTCTGCTGCACTCTATCAGTCGGATGCCCGAGCGCATATCGAGCGCTTGCTTGGTGAGCAACGGCTTCCGGTCTTTTGCGGCGGTACGGGCCTATATCTCAAGGCCGCACTCGATGAAATGGTTTTTCCTTCGGGAGAGCTCGAGGACGAACGCCGCGCGGGCTATCAGGAGCTTGCCGAGCGTATTGGCGAGGAAGCATTGCATGCCCTGCTTGCCGAGCGCGACCCGGAATCGGCTGCCGTGATTCATCCCCATAACGTGCGTCGTGTGATTCGTGCGCTCGAGATGCACGATGACGGCGTGTCGTATGCCCAGCAGAAGTCGAAATTCAGTGTTCCGCGCGAGCGCTATCATGCCTTGTGGTTTGGTCTGACGCGTAGCCGTGAAGTGCTCTATGAGCGCATTAACCTGCGTGTCGACCTTATGTTTGAGCAGGGGCTGGTTGATGAGGTCCGTGGCCTTATGGATCAGGGCCTGGGCGATGCGCTTACGTCGATGCAGGCAATCGGTTACAAAGAGATTATTGATGCCTTGCGAGGCGTTATTACCATGGCTGATGCTCGTGAGCTTATCAAGATGCGTTCACGTCGCTATGCCAAGCGCCAGCTTTCCTGGTTTAAACGTGACGATCGCATCGTGTGGTTCGATATGGATGAGTTTACGATCGATGAGGTCGTTAATGATATTTACCATCGCATCGAGGCTGCCTAATGGCTCGCTTCCCTTTAGTCCCCACGGCGCCTGAACCCGAGCGCGCCATCTTGGTTGGTGTTGAGTGGCGCGATAACGCCTGGCCGCTCGACCGTTCGCTCGACGAGCTCGAGCGTCTTGCGCACACTGCTGGAGCCCAATGCGTGGCACGCTTGTCTCAGCGCCTGGTCAAGCCCTACCCCAAATCGTTTATCGGCTCCGGCAAGGTCGAGGAGCTGTGCGGTTTGGTGCATCGCATGGATGCGGCTGTTGTTATCTTCGATGACGACCTGACGCCCTCACAGCAGTCCTATCTTGAGAAAGCCGTGGGCGAACCGGTCAAGATTATTGACCGTACAGCGTTGATTTTGGATATCTTTGGCCTACATGCCCAGACACGTGAGGGCCGCTTACAGGTGCAGCTGGCACAGTTGCAGTACCTGCTGCCTCGTCTGCGAGGTATGTGGAGCCATCTTGCTAAGGAACAGACGCGTGGCGGTATTGGCTCGCGCTTTGGCCAGGGTGAAAGCCAGCTCGAGGTCGACCGTCGTCTGATTCGCAATAAGATCGCTGCGCTTCGACGCGAACTGAAACAGGTTGAACAACGTCGCGATGTGCAATCGAAAAGCCGTATTGAATCGCCGGCGTTTCGCGTGGCGTTGGCTGGCTACACCAATGCCGGCAAGTCGACGTTGCTTAATCGTTTGACGGGATCAACGGTTCTTTCGCAGGATAAGCTGTTTGCCACGCTCGATCCTACAACGCGCTCGTACCGTTTGCCCGGTGGTCGTGGCATGACGATCACCGATACCGTCGGCTTTATTCAAAAGCTGCCCCATGGCCTGGTCGACGCGTTTAAATCTACGCTTTCCGAGGTGCTCGGCGCCGATTTGATTCTTAAAGTTGTGGATGCTTCCGATGAGGATTACGAGCGTCAGCTCGAGGCGGTTGATCGTGTCCTTGACGAGATCGGTGCCGGTGAGCGCCTGACGCTTACCGTGTTCAATAAAATTGACCTGCTCGATAGCGTCGATCGCTTGAGCTTTCGACGTCGCTATCCCGAGGCGGTGCTGTTTTCGGCTCAGACGGGTGAGGGTCTTGATGACTTAGTCGATCGTATCGCTCGTGAAGCGGCTGCTACGGACGTGTTACTTTCGGCCGATATTCCATATCGAGAGGGCGCGTTAATCACGCTTGTGCACGAACAGGGAACCCTCCTGCACGAGGAATACCTCGAGGACGGCGTTCGTATTGTGGCAAAGCTGCCGGTCCGTATCGCACCACGTCTCGAGCGTTACCGAACAGAGTAAATCAGCTCAAGTACGCCCAATATAACGGGCTGATGAAGCAGATAGAACGGCAGCGCATGGCGTCCGAGGCTTGCGAGCGCGGGGATGGGATTCTCATAGGCCCATGCTGGCGCTTCACGGTTTGCTTTTTGTGCCGTGCGGGCGGCAAAGAAGCCTGCGAGGTACATAAATAAGAAGGGTATGAGCGGATAGTAATCACCGGAGACAAAGTCTGGACCTGGGAAACCCAGCCAAGCTAGATAGGGGATAGGGTAGACCGCTTTAGGAATGCTCCAGGTACAGGCAAAGAGTATGAGGCAAATCGTTATACCCCATACTTCCGGCACCCTATCGAGAACCGGACGCGCGAGTGCGACAATGACAGTGCACGCCGCCATGCAGAAAATGATGCCGAAGTTCACCGAGTCATCGACTGAGGCGAGCGTCGTCGCGACCCATACAACTAAAGCGGCAGCGGCATATTTGGCGGCACGCTTGATGTTGTTGCGCGAGAGGGTGCACATCCTGTCTCTTATA